>JAJYGR010000358.1 GCA_021790655.1 Acidobacteriota bacterium
GGATCTTGCTGCGCAGGCTGTCGGGCCAGACAGGCATCCGGCCAAAGAGCCGCTCGCTGCCGAAGACCCAGTCCTCCGCCTGGGAGTAAAGACAGGTAGAGCGCCAGCAAGCAAGCTCTTCCAGCACGATTTCATCGAGCGGCACCGGCTGCTGCGAGACTTCCGTCTTGCATGGACCGATGCTGCCATCGACAAAAGAACGGAGCACGTTCGCCGTCTTTTGCAGAAAATCGATGTCCTCCCACTTGAGACCCAGCACCTCGCATATCCGCAGCCCGGTCGTCGCACAGATGGTTCCCATCGTCCGCTCCCGGTCCGGCAGAACGGCAAACAGGGTGCGGAACTCCTCGGCGGTAAGCGTCACGGGAACACGTTGCCGCTTCGAGCTGACCCTCACCATCGCGATGGGATTTTCATTCTGACTGAGCCAGCCCCAGCGGATCGCATGGCGAAAGACCGTGCTCATCAGGTTGCGAATTTTGGCCCGGCTTGAAGGAGCAAGCTTCAGGGTCTTCAGCCAATCCTCGACCTCTACACTGGCGACACGCCGGAGCGGATAATCTCCCCAGCGCGGAACGATATAGAGCTTCAGGTTGCTGTTGTACACGAGTTTCGTTCCCCGGGTCTTTCCCTCGTGCGTTTGCATGGGCAATTCCTTCAGCCGGTAATGCTCGACAAGTTTATGTACCGTCTGTGGAGGTCCACCGTGCTCAACCGCATGACGGTTGATGCTGTGACGAAATGCTTCCGCCGCTCGCTGTGCATCCGCCCGTGTGCGCAGTTCGCGCATGGTGCCGATGATCTGCTTGCGGAGTTGGCGCTTGCCCTGCGGGTTCGCTTCCCGCCAGCGGTAGACCCACACATCGGGACCTTTCTTGCGAGGCTCCGAATAGAGGGTTCCAAATTGATATTGTGGCCGATTCATAGAAATCTCTTCCTTTCATGAATGCGGCCCTGGTCGCTGACCCATGTTACCTCTGTTTGCATCCAGCGATCGAGTTCGGAGATCCGGAATTTCCAGATCCTTTTCTGCCCTTTCCCGGGGATTCCGTGTGCCGGGATCTGCCCACTGCGGGCCAACCCCAGGAGCGTCTTCCGTGGCATGTCCAGAAACGACGCTGCTCGTTCCGCATCCACGAACGGCTCAAATGTGACCGGGGAAGAAGAGATTGAATTCTGCACAGTTGACCCCACATACAAAATTGCCAAGCGAGTGCGCCCTTGCGCCAGAACCCAGTAGCGCATGGGGGAGACTGAGTGCCTCTGAAATGGAAAATACGAATGTTTTTTGAGCGGAGGCTATGCTTTTCAGGGGGGAGGGTATGCAGAATCGGCATACCCTCCGGGTCGGCCATAAACCGCTCATTTGGCAAGAGTTATCGGTCAAAATATACGCTGGCCGAAAATACCTGCTTTTTTCGGGCATGCCTGGGAAACTCTGTTGCGGGACAGATGGCGGATGGACCGTGTGCCTGCGCGCAAATGTCGGTCCCCTTTTGTCCTGCGTGCTCTTCCGGTCACCGCGAGAGTCAGCGGTCCGCGCCCTGCGGCACTCGGCGTTCTGCTTCGTTCGCCGCGGCGAACGCCCTCACGGGTTTCCGTTTCCAGCAAAAATCTTCCTGCAAAGTACGCAGTAAGATTTTTCCCGGAGCCTCGGAAAATGCACGCCCACGACCTTGGGAGCAGACCACTCTCGCGCCCTCCGGGGGTGTGCTCCGGCAGATCACTCCGGGAGCACAAAGGAGATCGAAACCATGACAACCACCACCACAATCCGCACATCAGAGGACCACACAACCAACCGCATCCTGCACGGCGACTGCATCGAAGCGATGCGCCGGATGCCAGCGCAGAGCGTCGATTTCATGTCGGGTAGCAGCAGCGCATTGCTGCGCCGCCGCCCCCTAAGAACCGTATGTGCCAGTTTCCCGGCGTACGGCTCAAGCCTCTCAGAAGCCCCGCGTGGGAGCCGGTTTCGCCACCAAGAAGCCTTGGAAGCGCGCGATGCTATGACAGTCCGGGTGTAACATCGCCAGATTGCTGGTTCCGTCCGAGCCACCGTCCACCTTCCGCACCAGATGGTATAAAGACCATCCACTGGTTTGGGTGATTGGCTGATGGCACATCGGGCAGCAGCGATCCTGTTTCAACCACAAGTGGATCAACTTGCTTCGTCCCTTGATGGAATCCAGCATGGCTGCCCCCAACCGTGCTTCGAAGTACGATTCCCACTTGGGATCGAAGGGGTTGGCGGTTGCCTTGATTTGACGATGTCTCCGAATAGGCATGTACGGGACTTCGTAGAGCATATGGAGTTCGGGCTTGCCGTTGGTTCGCTGTCTGCCTGTTTCCGTGGCAAAGACCCAGTGCCGAAAACCCACGGTCCGGAAGTATTTCCTTCGGACCCAGCCTGTTCCTTTGCCCGGATGGCGGCGACACGCCCATCGCCACAACGCCTGCCATATCTCATGATTGACTTTGCGGAAAATCTGCTTGGAGACCACATGGCGATAGTAGTTGGCCCAACCGTAGACCGTCGGGTTGAGCAACCATATCAAATCGTCATGGCCTAACGTCGGGTTGGACTTCAAGATTTCCCGGACTTTTCGCAAGAACGTCTTGACGCTTGCAGCAGATGGCTTGATCAGCAGCTTGCCACCGTACTTGCGGATGTTCATGCCGAGGAAATCGAAACCATCGTCGATATGTGCGGTTCGGGTCTTGTCCTGCGAGAGCGTCAAGCCCCGCTCCGCGAGAAAAGATTCGACCAGAGGACGGACTTCATTAGCCAGCACGTCTTGCGTTGCGCCGGTGATAATAAAGTCGTCCGCATACCGAACGATGTTGACCTTGTTCGGATTGAGCCCGTACTTAGAGAACTTCGCATAGAGCACGCGCTGCAATCCATCCAAGGCCATGTTTGCCAGCGTTGGCGAGATGATACCGCCTTGCGGCGTCCCCGCCTCCGTGTCATGAAGTGTCCCTTCGTGGACAAAACCGGCCTTCAGCCATTTCCGCAGAATCGCCTTATCCATAGGGATGTGGGCGATCAGCCAGTCGTGCGAAATCTCGTCGAAGCAGCTACGGATGTCAGCCTCCAGCACCCACTTTGCGCGGTCTGCCCGATGCAGCGTAGCGAAGCAATGTTCGATTGCATCCGCCGTCGAGCGTGCCGTGCGGAACCCATATGAGTTCGGGTCCGCAGTGGTTTCCGCGACAGGTTCGAGGGCCAGCAGATACAACGCCTGCATAGCCCTGTCTTTCATCGTCGGAATGCCAAGAGGCCGTTTCTTCCCATTGGCCTTTGGGATATAGATCCGCCTCAGCGGACGCGGCTGGTAGCCGCGCCGTTTGAGCGACATCACTGCTTGCATCTTGTTATCCGATGTAGACCACACCGTACCATCTACACCGGGGGTGCGCTTGCCTCGATTCTCAGTCACTCGTTTCACGGCCAGTGCTTTGCCGCTGTACGAGTGAGTCAGCAGCCACTGCAAGGCTTTCACCTTGCCATGCCTGCCTTCCTGCGTTGCCTTCACGATACGCGCCTGCAGCCTCCTGACTTCGCGGTGACACTTGGCCCAATCGATACCGTGCCAGTGAGCCGCGTTGTTGGAGGACGCACCCGCTTCCTGTTGCCTCGCAGTCATCTGCTTCTCCTCCTTTGAAGGTTCTCAAACTCTCTCGTGATGAAAGACCATGCGGAAGTCTGCCCGCTTTCGCGTCCAGTCACTTTGTACCGGTATCCACGCCATTACAGCGCGGCATTCGCTTTCTCCGCACTCCTCTACCCGCACCGCCAACGGCTTTCCTCGCGGTTGGCCTGCCCTGATCGGGCAGCGATACGGGCTTACCGTGTTCCACATAGTTTGCAAGAACGAGTTAGGTTCCACCTATTCCACCGGTAGCTATGATGGCCGTGCCTCCCGAGTTAGAAGCGAGAGGACCAGCTACGCCCCCATTTTGGGTCGGGCCTGTCAGTGTCTTTGGCCCGTTTCGGATTGACGGTGTTTATCAGTGGTTCACATGTGTTAACCCTATCGTCCAGCCTAGCGCCCCATCCGCATCGACACTTGCAGACATGTGTCCGCCTCACGGCTTTCACATGGCTTGCGCCGGGCTACATTGTCCCGGAGGCTCCACACCGAACCGTTACCAGTTCCGCATGCTCCGGTAGGCTACAGGCGACGGAACGCCTGGTCTCCTTTCTGCCGTTTCCGGCGATGAAACAACAAACTATGCGACTTTCACGTCGCACCCTCACCGATCCGCCGTACTTGGTGAACTTCCATGACCGGCAGGGTCGCACGCTCAAGAACGATACCGATGCCAACTGGCTCAAGCCCGCCATGGCAGCGGCGTATCGCGTGCTGAAGCAGGACCGCCTGATGGTATGTTTCTACGGCTGGCCGCGCGCCGATGATTTTCTCGATGCGTGGCGTAGCGCGGGCTTCCGTCCCGTGGGACATTTTGTGTTCCGCAAGTCCTACACATCGAGCGTGAAATTCATGAAGTGTCAGCATGAGCAGGCATATCTGCTGGCCAAGGGCAGACCGCCGCTGCCGAAGAATCCGCTACCGGATGTGCAGCGGCTTTTCTACACCGGCAATGCGCTCCATCCCACGCAGAAAGCGGTCGTTTCGCTGGCGCCTCTGGTCCGCGCCTTCACGCTGCCAGGTGAATTGGTGCTCGATCCTTTCTGCGGCTCGGCATCGACGTGCGCGGCGGCGTTGCTGACAGGTCGCAGATACGTTGGCATAGAGATGGACGAAGACTATTTCCGCGCTGCCAGCGGACGCATGACCAGGACCCACGAGAGGATGGCCGCGAAGCGGCCTTCCCTGGGCATTCCTGCGGCGGCCTGATTGTGCCCGCGCACCGGCCCGCGTCAAGACGTTCGCTTCATTCCGTCTTGACGGCATCGTGTCTTGACTCGTCCCAGCGCGCGGCCTTTCTGCCGGTTGTCTGTGGAATGCCCATCTCTGTGCCTTCCCTGTAGCTCGTTTCAGTAACCATAACGCCGGTGCTCTTGTCAATAGCAGAGCTATGCGTTTTTTGCATACCTCGTACAGAAATAGCATTGGACGGCCCTTCGATTCGGCTCTACCTTCGCCTACAGATCGGCGCCAAAAAACGGCAGCCGCTTCGAGTTTTTTGAAAAAGAGGAGTCCTTTCCATGCCATCTATCACTCGTTTCTCGCAACGCAACCCGCGCCTACGCAGGCTGGCGCGTTCCCTCAGTCCAGTTGCCATGCTTCTGCTGGCCATTCCCGCCTATGCCCAGCAAGCGGGCGGCGGCAGCCCGTGGGAGAACGCAGTCGGTGTTCTCGAACAGGCATTCACCGGGCCGATTGCGACGGGCTTGTCGCTGGTCGCTATTGTGCTTGGCGGCCTGATGTTCGCTTACGGCGAGGGTCAGTCGAAGCGCATGCTGGCCGGGATCGTCTTCGGCATCGGCATGGCCATCGGCGCGGTCAACTTCATGGCCTGGCTCTTCCCATAGCAACCACACAACGACAAGATGAGCGGAAAGGAGGTCGGCAAATGGCGGCGGGCGGTCCACGACAGAACAAAGTTTATAAAGCGATGAATCGCCCGCTGACCATTCTGGGCGCGGAGCGGCGGCTGTTCTTCGTGGCATTGATCGCAGGCGGGGCGGTCTTTTCGCTGATGCATTCGCTACTGGGCGGAATCCTGCTGTTCATCGTGGGAGTCGTCATCGCCCGCATTGCAACGAAGCACGATGTCGAAATCCTGCGCGTGCTCTTCAACTCCGGCAAGTTCCGCCGCCGCTACGACCCGATGCAGTGGCAGGCAACAGAAATCAAGATCAAGGGGCGAAATGTTCAAGATTGACACCATCACGAAGGACTGGAAGGAAGCTGGGGCGTTCATGGCGCAGGTGAATCTGTACGGCTTCTGGGACGAGCACTGCTTCCTGACGAAATCGGGCGACCTCGGCTGTGCTCTGAAGATTGGCGGCATCGATGCCGAAAGTCTCGATCATGCCGGGCGGGACTACGTGGTCAAACGCCTCGAAGCCGCGCTGCGCTCGCTCGACGAAAAGACCCGGCTGTACCAGGTGCTCTTTCGCCACAACCGCCCGGAGATACCGCACGCGGAGTACACGAACCCGCTGGTGCGGGCGGCGACGGAGCAACGCGCTGATTTCCTCGCGGCAAAAGCAGACCACCTGTATTCCATCGAGATTTTCTGGATCGTGATGGTCGATGGCAGTTATGCCAAGACCGGGCTGCTGCACGCGCTGTCGCAGTTGCCGCAAGATCCACGCTCGTCCCTGCGGGACTTGCGCGCGCTCTTGTCCGCAAGTAAGGAACGCACCTTGTTGTATGAGCAGATCGAACGCGACCGGATGCGTTTACAGCAGAAAGTCCAAAGTTTGAGTGGGCAGCTCAGCGATCTCACCGAGATCGAGCTGCTAGGGGCGGAGAAAGCTTTCCGGCTTGACCGGCGCTTCGTCAACTTCCGCCCCTCAAAAATTCAACAGAGCAGGCTGCACGGGATGCAGCATTTGGACTGGCAGATATGCGATTCGGAGCTGGAAGCGCATCGCGGCCATCTGCGTCTCGATGATTTCTACGTCCGCGTGCTGACGCTAAAAGAATTGCCCAGCGAGACGCGGCCCCTGCTGTTGCATGGCCTGCTCGCTGTCCCGGCCAACTTCCACGTCGTCACCGAATGGCATCCGGTGGACAATGCTCGCGCTCGCAAGGAAATTAATAAGCGCCGCCGTCATCACCACAACTCGAAGACCAGTTTTCTCTCGAACCTGCAAGAGCAGAAACACGCTGGCCCGCGTGAGGAGTTGGTCGACGACTCGAAAGAGGCCGCCGTCGCGGAACTCGGCGAGGCGTTGACCGCCCTCGGTATGGAGGGAAAGTCCTTCGGCGAATTCACGCTGACGGTCGTGGTCTACGACGAAGACCGTGCCAAGGTCGAGCATGCCGTGGCCGAGTTTCAGAAGCTCTTTACCCAGCACGATGGCCTGTTGTACGAGGAACGCTACAACCTGCTGAATGCCTTCTTCGCCACCGTGCCTGGCAACAAACACTTCAACCTGCGCAAGCAGTGGGCGTTGAACTCCAACTACGCCGACCTGTCGTTTCTGTTCACCGTCGATACCGGATCGCAGTGGAATCCGCATCTTGAACGCGAACATCTCGCCGTTCTCGAAACGGCACGCGCGACGCCCTATTACTTCAACCTCCACTCAGGAGATGTCGCGCACACCCTGTTGCTGGGCGCAACGGGTTCCGGTAAAAGCTTCCTGCTGAACTTTCTACTGGAATCGCTCCAGAAATACAGTCCGCTGACCTTCATCTTCGATCTCGGTGCGAGCTATGAAACGCTGACCCGCGTCTTCGGCGGGACGTATCTGAATGTCGGACTCAAGAATCCCGGCTTCTCAATCAACCCATTTTCACTGGCCCCCACGCACGAAAACTGGAACTTCCTTTATCTCTTCACCCGGGTCCTGATCGAAGCTCAGGGCAAGTATGCGCTGACGCCGGAAGATGAAAAGTCGCTCTATGCCGCAGTCGAGCGGGTGTACCAGTTGCCGCTGGAGATTCGGACGCTGACAAACTTCGCGTCCATCCTGGGGCCGCTGGGCGAGCGGCTGCACCGCTGGACGCGTGCTGGACAGTTCGGCCATTTGTTCGACAACGTCGAGGACACGCTGACCTTCTCGCGCTTCCAGACCTTCAACTTCGATAGCTGGTCGGATGCGCCGGACGTGCTGGAGCCGCTGTTGTTTTACGTGCTGCACCAGGCGTCGGCGGAGATCGAGAAACCAGGGAACACCGCAACCTTCAAATGCTTCGTCATCGATGAGGCGTGGATGTTCCTGAAAAACGCCACCATTCGCGAGTGGATTGTCCGCGCCGAAAAAACGTGGCGCAAAAAGAATGCCGCGATGATTCTCGCCACGCAGTCCGTCGTGGAGTTGGCCGCGTCCGAGATGCTGCACATCGTCCATGAGTCCTGCCCGACCAAGGTTTTTCTCGCCAACCCGAACATGGACCGCAAGCTGTACGCCGAAGTCTTCCAGTTGAACGATACCGAACTGGAATTGCTGGAATCGCTTGTTCCCAAGCGAGATCTCTTGCTGAAGCAGCCAGGCATCACGAAAAAGCTGCGCCTGGAAGTGGATGCTCTGACGTACTGGATCGCCACCAACAACTCGCGCGACAACCTGCGCAAACAGGAGTATTTCGCCCGCTACGGGCCGGAGCAGGGACTGCTGCGCGTGGCCCAGGATTACCCCAATGTCCAACCCCACCCAACGAACACGCAGTAAGGAGACCTATGCACACAAAACCATATCTGACCGGATTGCTGGCGCTGGCGGCCATTGCCGCACACGCCCAGCAGACAGCACGCATTGTGCATTACCACGCCAACGACATCGTGGCCATTCGCGCGAAAATGCACTACACCACGCTGATTGCACTGCCGTCGTCGGAGAAGATTTTGGAGGTTGCCACGGGAGATAAGGACTTCTGGATTTTGGATGCCGTGCAGAATTACTGTTTCCTCCATCCGGCCAAGGAAGACATCCACTCCAATCTCAACCTGATCACCGACAAAGGCAACGTCTATTCGTTCACGCTCGATGATGTCGAAACGGCAGATCCAGATCTGAAGGTCGTGATCGAGCCAAGCGATCCATCGACACTCGCCAGCGTGCGTGGCCCGGAGAAGTTCGTGCCCGCGTCCGAAGTGACTGTGGCGCGCATACAGGCGCAGGCCGTGGAACTGCATGCGCAACAGGCCGTTGAGCAGTTCCGCGCCAGCTATCCGGTCGAGAACCTGGCCTTCGATTACAAGTACAAAAACAAACCGCCCTTCAACATCCAGGCCATCTATCACGATGATCATTTCACCTACATCAAGTCCTCGGCCCCGGAAAAGTTCGCCGTCTATGAGTTGAAAGACGGCAAGCCCGATCTGGTCAGCTTTCAGCTCAAGGACAACACCTACGTGATCGCGCAGGTCGTCGACAGTGGATATCTCCAGATCGGCAAGAAAAAGCTCGCATTCGCGCGCAAGGCGCACTAGGAGACCCCATGCCAGAAGAAAAAGAAACCCCAGAAACACAGCCTTCTGTTCCATCTCCCAGCCGGGCGAGTGCAGTGCATGACCAACGCACGCAGCCTCCCGGTGTGGTGGCAAAGCAGAGTCAGAGCTACCTGATCGTCGGGCTGTCGGTGGTGATCCTGCTGGCTGTGCTGTTCTCGAAGAGCCATGCCAAGCCAGCGGCGAAACCGCTCACGTCTGCTGCAAATGCGACCGAAGCGAATGCGGAAGCCAGCCAGCGAAACGTCGCAAGCTTTGAAGAGGACCTCACGGCGAAGCAGCGACAGGTCGAAGCAGAGCGGCAGGCAGCAGCCAGTACGGATCTCCCGGCGAGCGGACAGAATGGCACAGTCAGGGGTACATATCCACAGAGGCCGCTCAATAACCAGCCGCCCCGCGATCCCATCGCGGATGCGGAGAAGGCCCTGGCATTCAAGTCCCGCTTCGCCTCGAATCTGGTAACGCCGAATGGCAATCCGACGCATGACAGCGTTGCACGAAGCCCATGGGAGCAGCCTGCCGGAACCAACGTGGACAGTGCGCCGAATGCGGCTCCGAATAAAAAACAGAATTCAGCAGCCGCCAAGCATACCCCGGAAGTGAATCTCAACTCCGCGCACGGTCAGCCCTACGTGTTGTTCGAGGGGACCATCCTCGATACCGCGCTATTGAACCGGCTGGTCGGCGATTTTGCCGGGCCGGTGAAGGTCATGGTTACGAACCCCGTATATAGCCAGGACCGCCAGCATGTCCTGATTCCAGCTGGCACTTTCCTGTTGGGCGATGTCCAGAAGGTCTCGGGCTTCGGCCAGCGCAGGCTGGCCGTCCGCTTCCATCGCATGCTGATGCCCGATGGTTACTCGGTCGATCTCGACCAGTTTCACGGTCTCGATCAGGCCGGGGCCACCGGCCTCTCCGACCAGGTGAATAACCATTACCTGCAGATCTTCGGAGCCTCGATTGCCCTCGGCGTGATCTCGGGCGCTGCGGAGGCGACCATGTATGGCAGCGGCTATAACATCAGCGGCCCGGCGATGTATGAGCAGGGCGTGGCATCGAGCCTGTCGCAGTCGGGGGCCGATGTGCTGGATCGTTTCATCAACATCCTGCCAACGATCACCATCCGCGAAGGCCATCGCATCAAGGTCTATCTGACGCAGGACATGCTGCTGCCAGCGTATGAAAACCACACCATGCCGGGAGATTTCTGATGCGAACCATTCTTGTCATTCTCTGCGCGTGCTGTCTTGCAACCGGCTGCGGCGACACCCCGCAACCACTGAAACCATCGCCGTTGCATTACGCACGCGTCCACCCCAAGCAATGCGCCTTGGGCTGCTGCCGGTGTAAACACCGGCAAGTCACCCGCGCCGTCCCAGCCAGAAAGCACCAACCGCATTCGCATTAGCGATTGCAGGAAAGGACAATTCTTATGAAGCCATCCAAGATTCTTTGTCTCGTTTTCTCGCTTGCCACGCTGCTCGCGCCTGCGGCGCATGCGCAGTTTGCGGTCTTCGATGCCACAAATTACGCGACGGCATTGCAGGAGTTCGGCGAACTGGAGCAGATGTACACCACGGCGGTCGAGACCCGCGACCAGATCGTCTCCGCTTATGACCTCGCCTATCAGATGTCGCAAATGCCGCAGGACATGGCCATGCGGTACGGGTCGCAATTTTCTTCCTGGACCGACCTCGCCGCGCCGGATGTTTACGGTAACACTGCGGCATGGATCAACGCGCTGAACCTCGGCGGGCAGACGCAAGCCCTGACCGCCTACACAAGTTCTGTCCTCCAGGCCCAGCCGTATCCTGCGAGCGCTCTCGCCATGCAGGACGCCAACACGCAGTCTGTCATCCAGAACCAGGTCGGAACTTCTGAACTCGCGCAGGGTACGACGACCAGCACGCTTGCGACGCTCGGCGCCATCCGCTCGAACTCGGAAGCACTGACGCAGAAACTGGCGAACCTTGAATCGGACACTTATTCGACCGACCCCACCCAGCAGAGCGAAATGGCCGTGCTGGGCAAGATCAATACCGCAACGCTTTTACAAATCCACTCGCAGCAGGACACCAACCAGATTCTCGCTGCTTCGGTCCAGCAGCAACTGGTCACGCAAAAGCAACAGATCGACGCCCAGAACCGGGCCATCAACGAAGCCATCTATTTTCAGCAGAACTTCCCCAACACCATGCAGCAGATCACTGGCGGCGTGAGCAATGCGATACATAGCATTTCGCTCAGCCCGACAGGACATTGAGCCAAAGGACAGACTATGGAACAGAACCCCTTCACCTTTCTCAATCAGGCGATCAGCCAGTTGCTCGCGACCAACAGTCCCGCGATCCAGACGATGGGCCTCGATATGTTTCGCGGACTCGCCGTCATCATGATCGCCTGGTTCGGCATCCAGAATGCGCTTGCGACCGCGCAGGGCTTTTACGGCAGCTTCCACTTCGGCCAGTTCGCCAACCTGCTGCTGGTGATCTCCTTCGGCCTGGGGATGCTGACGTATTACTCCGCGCCCATTCCAGGCATGGGTTACAGCTTCAGCGAGTTGATCACCCAGGAAGCCTTGCAGCTTTCGGGTCAGATCGAATCGAACCAGACCCAGGTCATTGCCGATGCTGTCACGCATGCCGAGGAGCAACTGGGGCAGCCTCCCGGCGAGTTCGACTTTCACGAAACACTGACGTTTCTCGTCATCGCGGTTGCTCTGGCTGCGATGCAGGCCGTGGCCTTTGCGGTGATTGCCTATGGTCTAGTTGCCAGCGCCGTCTGCGTGCTGATTGGGCCAATCTTCATTCCGTTCTTCATCGTGCCGAAATTGGACTTCCTTTTCTGGGGATGGTTCAAGGCGTTCCTCGGCTTCAGTTTCTATCAGGTGATTGCCAGCGCCTTCATCTTTATCTTCGCCAAGGTATTGCTGGCCTTGCTCGGAGTCATCGGCCCGATCAGCATCACGAATGCTTTCACGATTCTGCCCGCGTTGATCGTGACCTTGTTTGTCTGCATCTTCGGGTTGTTCAAAATACCGGAGCTGACCGGGGCCATCCTGAGCGGACGCACTGGAACGTGGGTCAACCCACTCGGGTAAATCGACATGACAAAGAATAACTATCCAATGACCGACGCCGGACAGAAATATCTCGAACTTTACGCCGAGCCGGTCGTCACCAACACCTATCTCAAGCTGGCCCTGCTCGTGCTTTCGGCCGTCGCGCTCGCTCTGCTGGCGCTCTTCTATCGCACCGAGACCGCTGCTTTGCGGCTGAAGCCGCTCATCATCTCGGTCTCGGATTCTGGCCGTGGGCAGGTGATGCAGTATGACGACTTTGCAAAGATTCCCATCGACCGCGTCAGCAAGTATTACCTAGCGCAATGGGCGCAGTTGTACTACGGACGCAACCACGCGACCGTGCAACGCGACTTCGCCGAGTCGTTGAGCTTCTTCTCGAGCCAGTTGCAGAGCGCCACGATCCAGCGCTTCCAGAAAGCGAAGACGCTCGAATCGTTCCTGCTCGATCCCTCGCAGCCCAACATCGATATCGAAATCCATTCCGTGGTCCTCGAAGATTTGCGCCAGCCGCCCTATCGCGCCGAGATCGAGTTCGACAAAGTCTTCCGCTCTCCCGGCAACATCGACGAGCAACGCCGGGAACGCTGGACAGCGAATGTCGTCTACAGCTTCCGCGACGAAGTGCCGAATGCGATGCTGCTCACCAATCCGCTCGGTCTCGTCATCACCTACTGCCGCGAAGACCAGGCGTTCGGAAATTGACCATGCGCAATCTTATTTTCTTGGGGAAATTTGTAAACCGCACGCATTGCCGCGAATATCGCTATGGCCAGTGCGGAACATACTCGCTTTTATTTTTCCTTCAAAATATCGACACGAACGGCGCCATCGGGGAAGATCGCCTGGATTTCGAGGCTCCCGCCCATCGCCTCGACATAGCTCCGCAGCGTGCTGAGATACATATCGGTGCGCTTCTCGATCTTGGAAATGGCGCTCTGGTTCACCCCCAGCAGGTGCGCCATATTGGTCTGGGTGAGGCTCCGCGCGGAACGCAGTTGTTCCAGCGGCAGTTCCGCAAGCAACTTCGCGCTGCGGGCCTTGATTTCGGCCCGGTCCTTTGCGCTCATTTTTGCCGTCAGTTCACTGAATTTACGCGCCATGGTCCTTCTCTCCTGTTATGTCGACTGATTGCTCTCTTTGAGGTACA
>JAJYGR010000067.1 GCA_021790655.1 Acidobacteriota bacterium
GCACGGCCATGCGCAGCGGTCCGAATCGCGCGAATGAAGCGGCACATGCCGCAATGTCGTCGCCATTGCTGGAAGAGGGGGCCATCGACGGCGCGCGCGGCATTCTCATTAACATCAGCGGTTCCAGCTCTCTCAGACTGAGTGAAGTGAATGAGGCTTCCACTATTATTCAGAATGCAGCGCATGAGGACGCCAACATTATTTTCGGTGCAGTGCTCGATGAATCGCTCGGCGATGAGGTGAAAATTACCGTGATTGCGACCGGTTTCCGCCCCGACATGCCCTCGCGCAAGGACCAGGCCCAGCATGAACAGGCTGTATCGTTGACAGCGCAGATTGTGGATGCTCCATCCGTGCATCGCACGCCAAGATTTGCCAGTGAAATTGCCGAGGAAAATCCATTTCCTCCGAATAAAAGCGCGGGGAGCGGTCAGGTCACAGCCCCGGTCCACGTATCGCAGGAAGCGACGCAGTCCATATCATCGCGACAAAATTCTGCAACTATCAACTCCACAGCGGGTTCCTCTTCTGCAGGCGCTTCGGTTGCGTCTAATGGATCAGGTGCCGGTGTAACAAGTACAGACCCGGCGAGTGCGCCGTCCAAAGATGTCGAAACAGAGGAACAGCAGCTCGATGTACCCGCATACTTGCGTCGCAACGATCTTTCATAAAAGAAATATTTTGCTGTAATAAAAGTCACCAGGTGCAATTTTCATGAAATTGTTGTCCATCTTCCTCCGGTTGACGTTGTTGGCTGTGCTGGCCATGCCTTCTGTGGTGGTTGCCCAGACGTCTAGCTCGAGCGCGCCAACCAGTACAACCTCGTCCACTTCGCATCGCAAACACCATCGCAAATCTTCGGTGCGCCATCGAGCGCGAACTCGCGCGTCCCGTCCGGCCGCCTCGTCGAGGACAACTTCTTCAAGGACTGTACATCGCGCAGCGTATGCGCATCGCAGGCGGCATCGCTATTATGAACACTTTACCGCCAGTTCGTACGCGGAAGAGCAGACTGCGGGAGACATTACCGGTGGGGAAGATCCAGTCGTGCGGCAAGCTGCCATCGCAGCGCTGGGAGATATGAATGGGACGGTAGTCGTCATCAATCCCGACAATGGCCGCATTCTGGCCATGGTGAACCAGCGCCTGGCCCTATCGAGTGGCGCGGAACCATGTTCGACCATCAAGCTGTCCGTGGCACTCGCGGCGCTGGAAGAAGGCATTGTTACTAAGGACACGCTCGTTGATCTGGGCGGGCGTTTTCACATGACGCTGACGGATGCTTTGGCCCACTCGAACAATCTTTATTTTGAAACCGTCGGTCGGCGGCTGGGATTTGACCGGGTCAAGCATTACGCCAACATGTTCGGATTGGGCGAATTGGCCGGCTACAACATTCCCGGAGAGCAATTGGGCATTTATCCTGACCATCCTCTGCCGGACGATATGGGCGGCGTAGGACGCATGTGTTCGTTTGGCGAGAGTGTATCGGTGACACCATTGCAACTTGGCGCGCTGGTGGCGGCCATCGCCAATGGCGGCACACTCTACTACCTGCAACATCCTCAGTCGCCAGCGGAGGTAGCGAGCTACCAGCCCCACGTGAAGCGCAGGCTCGATATTGGTCCGCTGATTCCAGAAATGAGTGTGGGCATGGCGGATGTGGTGCGGTTCGGCACGGCTCGTTCCGTGCGGGCAAACTTTAGAGAATTTCCTGTACTCGGTAAGACCGGCACGTGCTCGAACAACGGCACACGCTTTGGCTGGTTCGGCTCCTATGCGGACACTCCCTATGGGCGTCTGGTCGCGATAATTTTTCTGGAGGGTGGACGACCCACCTATGGCCCCAAGGCCGCCGAGCTGGCTGGGATTTTCTACCACAATCTGGAAGAGCAGAATTACTTCGTCACCATGCCCCCGGGACAACAAAAGACGGACATGACAGCATCCTCTGGTCGTTGAGCGATTACATTGTTCCTTGGTACTCGACGATAGGATCGAGTGACCCTCAATGCTTGCGTTCCACCAGGTAGTGAGCGACCGTTTTCAGCGATTCAGCTCGCGGACCGAAACCAGCCAGTTCAGCGAAGGCCGATTCGATCAATTCACGTGCGTCATCCAATGATTTTTTTATCCCGAACACTGCGGGCCATGTTGCTTTCACCGCTGCCGTATCTTTGCCTGCGGTTTTGCCTAGTTGCTCAGAGCTTTCCGTTACGTCCAACACATCATCGATGATCTGGAAAGCCAGCCCCGCACATTGTCCGAAAGCGCGAAGACGTTCCACAGCGTTCGTATCGCCGCCTGCATAGAGGCCGCCAGTCACCAGGCTGGTTGTGATGAGAGCACCGGTCTTCGCGCGGTGAATCGCAGCCACCAACTCGGCTGTCGGTCTCTGCCCTTCGCTTTCAACATCCATCACTTGTCCGCCGATCATGCCTTCGAGGGTACCCGTGGCCCGCGCGATTTCTCCGATAATGGCGACCGTTGCCGTTGGCATGCAGCGCAGCCCGGCGAGTGTCTGATACGCCAGCGTTTGCAGAGCGTCTCCGGCAAGAATGGCGATCGCCTCGCCGAACACCACATGGCAAGTCGGCTTGCCACGCCGCAGAGCATCGTCGTCCAGGGCTGGTA
>JAJYGR010000115.1 GCA_021790655.1 Acidobacteriota bacterium
ACCTTGGGGACAGCTTCCGAGCGCGCAGGCGTTATGGGAACGGTGTGGCGAACAAAAGAAACAGTGCGGAGCACGGGTTCAATCAGGGCCCATTCATCATCTTTAGTCAGAGACGCCACGGTACAAGCGTGCATCAGGACGGAAGAGACACGGTCTATGAGTGTAAAACGTCTCATCTATAGGATGAGCCTACGGATAAAAAGGCGACCGTAGCGCCGATCGACAGTAAACCCTCCATCCAGATGACGACGTTTGAGAACTGGCAGCAGGTTGGGGAATGGTATGGGTTCCTACAATCCGACCGCGTGGTTGTAACTCCGGCATTCCGTAGGAGGAGCAGGAGTTGACCCGTGGTTTGTCCTTGCAGAACACGATTTTAGATCGCTTGTTTTTAGGGGTTTGTGGCATCAGTGCTGTGAGCGAGGAGCCACCACGATTGAACCTGATGAAGGACTGGTATTTCGCGCCATGGTCCAGCAGGCCAAGCAAGTAATTGTGGTTGCAGATTCGACGAAGCTAGGCGTGATCACCCCAACACTCATTTGTCCGCCATCAGCCATTCACCTCGTAATCACCGACACGAATGCCGACCCCAAAGCACTGGAAGCGCTACGCGCTGGGTCTGGACGTAATGACCGTTTGATGTAAGGTGAAAATTATCTTTGAAAATCGTGGTCCGAGCGCATATAAGTACACCGTGCAGAAAGCATTCATATTTTGTTGTTTGCTGTTGACACTTGCGGGGCCAACGGCCAACGCTTACTCTGTCCTTTCCCACGAAGAAACTGTTGACATGGCATGGAACGGGCACATCGTGCCGCTACTTCTGGAGCGCTATCCAACGGCCACTCCGGATGACCTGCGACTGGCGCATTCCTACGCTTACGGCGGCTGCATTATCCAGGACCTGGGCTACTATCCCTTTGGCAACAAGTATTTCAGTGATCTTCTGCATTATGTGCGGACGGGAGATTTTGTCAATAATCTCCTGAAAGATTCGCAGAACCTGAATGAGTATGCCTTTGCTCTTGGAGCATTGGCCCATTATTGGGGAGACACCACGGGACATCCAGCCATCGGTGTCGCGACCGCGCGCGAATATCCGAAGCTCCGTCGCCGTTACGGCTCGTTTGTCAGCTATTACGATTCGCCGAAAGCGCATATCCGGACCGAATTCGGTTTCGATGTGGTCCAGGTCGCGGAGGGCCATTATGTCTCAGACGATTACCACAATTTTATCGGCTTCAATGTGTCCGAGCCGTTGCTGGAACGCGCTTTTCAGGAAACTTACGGAGTCAAGCTGGATACCGTCCTGAAGCATGAAGATCTGGCCATCAATTCCTATCGCTACTCCGTCGGCACACTCATCCCGGAGATGACACGAGCTGCTGTAGTGGACTATGGCAAGCAGATCCAGCAGAAAGTCCCGAATTTCAATCGCAAACGTTTTGTGTATCGCATCAAGCGTGCCGACTATGAACATGAGTGGGGAAACAAATATCACAGGCCCGGAATTGGCGCGCACCTGATTGCCTTCCTCATCAAGATCATTCCCAAACGCGGCCCATTTTCCGCGCTCAAGCTGCGACTTCCAAATGCCGCGGACCAGAAAACATACTTGAACAGTATGCAAACCACGGTGAATACCTACGAGCATTCTCTGGACCAACTGAAGGCAGAACCTGCATCGGAAAGCACGCTGCCGCTGAAAAATCTGGATTACGATACCGGAAAGCCATCGCAACTGGGCGAATATCCGCTTGCTGACCATACGTATGCCCGCTTGCTCAACACCCTGGTGAATAAGAAACAATCGGACGTGACTCCTGAGCTGCAATCCAGCATTTTGCATTATTATGCGGCCTTGAAACCTCCCAGCAGAAAGTTCAGTTACCATATTTTTCGCAGCCGGAAACAGAAGCGATTTGAAGAAAACCTGTTTCTGTTGCGCCAGGAAAAGTTTCCTGAGCAGAAAACAGCCAACCCTCTTTCTTCGATTTCGGCCCACCCACCCACAATCCATACGGGCCATTTACCGGCAAGTAACAGTTTTTCTCATGCCGATGCGGTAAACTGATAGGGAGATCAGGATGATCCCGCAATTCCCCGAATTTGCCAGCCAGACCTGCCAGTTCGGACTTGCCCAGTTGAATTCACACTGAGTCGCCCAGCCTCTCTAAAACAATCAGAACAGGAAACTTCATTCATCGTGTCGTCCGTCATTCGCAATATCGCCATCATCGCCCACGTCGACCACGGCAAGACCACGCTTGTCGACGCCATGCTCCGCCAGAGCGGAACGTTTCGCTCCAATGAGGCCGTCGCCGACCGGGTGATGGACTCAAACGACTTGGAGCGCGAGCGCGGCATCACCATTCTTGCGAAGAACACGGCCATCGTTTTCCATGACGCCAAGATCAACATCGTAGACACGCCGGGGCACGCCGACTTCGGCGGGGAAGTGGAGCGCGCTCTGAAGATGGTCGATGGCGTGATGCTGCTGGTCGATGCCAGCGAAGGCCCGCTGCCGCAGACCCGCTACGTACTGTCGAAGGCGCTTGAAGCCAAGCTGCCCCCGATTCTGGTCATCAATAAGATCGACCGGCCCGATGCTCGTCCGCAGGAAGTGTTGAACGAGGTGTATGACCTGTTCATCGACCTTGACGCGGGCGAAGACCAACTGGATTTCCCCGTGTTATATACCAACGCCAAGCTGGGGACTGCGTCGAGGGACGCAAAAATTCCCGGCACAGACTTGCAACCGCTGTTTGAGACCATCGTTTCGACGATTCCGCCCGCCACCGGAGATCCGGCTGGCCCGCTACAGATCCTCGTCACCAACCTCGACTATTCCGATTATCTTGGCCGCTTGGCGATTGCGCGCGTCTTCAATGGCACGCTCCATACCGGAGATGAAGTCGCCATCTCCAAGCGCGATGGATCGCTGGAAAAAACCAAAATTACCAAGCTGTTCAGCTTCGCGGGCTTGAAGCGGACGGACATTGAGGAAACCACATTGGGCGACATTGTCGCTGTTGCCGGCATCAGCGGCATCACGATTGGGGAGACGATCACCAGCCTGGAATCGCCTGCGCCGCTGCCAACCATCACCATTGACGAACCGACCATTGCGATGCAGTTCTTCGTGAACAATTCCCCATTCGCCGGGCGCGAAGGCCAATATGTCACCTCGCGCAACTTGCGGGAGCGGCTGGAAAAAGAACTGCTGACGAACGTTTCGATTCGCGTAGACGATGCCGGCAATACTGACAACTTCAAGGTCCTGGGTCGCGGCGAACTTCAACTTGCCATTCTGATTGAAATGATGCGTCGCGAGGGTTTTGAGCTGATGGTGGGCCGACCCGAAATCGTCACCCGTATGGTCGATGGCAAGCTGATGGAGCCGGTCGAACTGCTGACCATCGACATTCCGGAAAACTTCGTCGGGGTAGTCATGGAGCGCCTCGGACCACGCAAAGCGGAAATGGTGAAGATGCACAACCACGGCTACGGACGCGTTCGCCTGGAGTTCCGCATCCCCAGCCGGGGACTGATTGGCCTGCGCAGCGAAATGCTGACAGAGACCCGCGGCACAATTGTGATGAATTCCCTTTTCGATGGGTATATGCCGCATCAGGGAGACATTCCGCAGCGCACCACAGGTGCCCTGGTTGCCGACCGCGCAGGCGCCACGACGACCTACGCGCTGGATGGTATTCAGGAGCGCGGCATCCTGTTTGTAGGCGCGGGAAACGAAGTGTATGAAGGCATCATCGTCGGCGAACATTCGCGCGACAACGATCTGGACGTGAACGCGGTCCGCGAGAAAAAGCTGACCAACATGCGCGCTTCCTCAGCGGACGATGCGATCCGTCTGGTGCCATTCAAGCCGCTGAATCTGGAGCAGGCGATTGAGTTCATCAATGAAGATGAACTGGTGGAAGTGACGCCGAAAAACCTGCGGCTGCGCAAGAAAATTTTGCAGGCCAATCGTCGGCCCAAGCGGAATGCTGTGACTGCGTCCGTCTAAATGCGAGGGGCCGCAAAGTCTCAGCGGCCCTCGTTATGTTACCTTGGCTGAACCAACAGCTTTGCGGTTTATTTCCTGGCTGCGGTCAATTCCAACATGTCGTCTCAACAGGATTTATTTCCCCCGGAAGCACCCCAACCCGCAACCGCGCACCCATCGCATCCTGAAGAGGGGTCGGCAAATCAGGCTTCGCCGCTATGGCTGCAGCGACTCTCCCTGGTCATTTTAGTGGTGTTCTGTTTCTATGTCGGACTTCTGGTAACGCTGCTGCCCTGGACCCGCTATTGGAATGAAAATCACTACCTGTTGACCTGGCCTTTCCTGGGTCCACTCATGAATGCAGGTTTTACTCGCGGGTTCGTTTCCGGCCTGGGTATGCTGGACATTTGGGTGGGCATCTCGGAAATCATTCATTATCGCGAGGATCGCGCTTGATGCAAATCGCAAGCTTTTTCTATCTTCCCTGCTCTTGCCCCGTCCAATAGCTGTTCTTACTTAGCCTGCATCCTTTTCCAAACGAGGTGATCGATGAGCACGACCAAGCCACTGGGACCGGAAGGTCGCCCGCTGCTTTCCTATGAAAACCCTTCCTTCGTGAACAGTCCCGATGGCCGCATCGTGCGCATAATGGCGGAATACATGGAACCTCTGGCGCATTTTCGCCGGGAACAAATTCAAGACACGGTGGTTTTTTTCGGCTCTGCGCGTTTTCGTCCACTCGATGAAGCGTCGCGCACATTGGAGTTGCTCGACGCCACCGGCTCTACCAAGCCTGCGCCGGTCGAGGAACAGCCCGCTACATCGGAAGAACTGGCCAGCGGGGAGACGAGCGAACTGCGCCGTTCGCGCGCGGAAGCCGCTGTAGAGATGGCCCACTATTACGAAGACGCGCGCAAACTGGCCTATATGCTGACCGAGTGGTCGATGTCGCTCAAATTTCGGCGTCACCGCTTCGTTGTCACATCCGGTGGAGGCCCAGGCATCATGGAAGCCGCCAACCGCGGGGCCGCCGAAGCAGGGGGCAAAACAATCGGCTTGAACATCCGCTTGCCGTTTGAGCAGTCCCCGAACCCTTACATTACACCGTCGCTATGCCTGGAGTTCCATTATTTCTTCATGCGTAAATACTGGTTTGCGTATCTGGCGAAGGCGCTCGTGGTATTTCCCGGAGGATTTGGCACGCTGGATGAAATGTTCGAGCTGTTGACGCTGGCGCAGACCCGCAAGCTCGCCAAAGAAATGACGATTGTGATCTATGGATCGCAATACTGGAAAGACATCATCAACCTGGAAGTGTTAGTTGCCAAGGGAACCATCTCTCCCAAGGACGTGAATCTGTTCCAGTTTGCGGACACACCGGAAGATGCGTTTGCAATTTTGAGAGATGGCCTGACGCGCAATCATCTGGAGCCTGCGAAGAAGTCGGAAGCTGGCGGCGCACAACAGCCGGTCGATGAGGAGGCGGAGATGTCGCTGCGACCTGAAATTAGCCGTACCCGACTGTAGAGAATAGACCCCACAAATAAAAAATGTAGATTCTACGACTTTTTTCATTCGACAGTATCATAAATGTCGAACACTCAGTGTGAGGAGAAAACCATGGAAATCCGCGAGTTGCTGTTACCGGAATTTGACGCTGAGATGAAGAAGACCCGAACGATGCTGGAGCGCGTGCCGGAAGGCAAGCAAGACTACAAACCCCACGAAAAGTCGATGCATCTCGGCAAACTTGCCGCTCATGTGGCCCAGTTGCCGGAGTTTGCTTCCCGCATACTTGAACTTCCAAATCTCGACTTCTCGAAGTCAGATATGAAGCCGCTGGTCATGGAGTCGCGGCAACAGATCCTAGTCGCCTTCGATGCCTTGGTGGAAAAGGCGCGCAAAGCAATTGCCAAAACCACGGATGAAGATTGGGAGAAGAAATGGAAGCTCAGCTTTCAGGGCCATACCATTACCGACGATCCACGCCACCTGACGTACCGCACGATGTTTCTGAATCACCTGGTCCATCACCGTGCCCAGCTTGGCGTATATCTGCGGCTGAACAACGTTCCTCTTCCAGCAACCTACGGTCCTTCCGCAGACGATACGATGGGCTTCTGAGGCGGATTTACAGATACTGTAATCGAAAATAAGGTGTGTCATTCTTCGGTCGCCGCGGCGACCGAAAAATCCAGACGGCGATGGCAACGCATCCCAAGCAAACATTCCTGGATTCTTCACTCCGCTTCGCGGAGTTTACCCTGAGCGAAGCCGAAGGGTTTAGAATGACTCCCTTTCGCATTCGACTACACTAACCATCCATCCGCTCTAAAAGGCCCAAACGCGCGCTACTGCACTTGACCAATGAATATCGCGAAGGGGGGCAGCACGACATGGCCCAGATCGATATTGGAAGCCATCCCGCCATCTTCCAGCAGTGCCGTTGCACTGTTCCCTTGAATACCTTGCGCCTGTAAAGAGTAGGAGACGGTCTGGGACTTGTTCGTAAAGTTCATCGCCACCAGCACCGACGGTCCCTGCCCTGGATTTTTGCGCAGGTAAGAAAGCACGTTCGGATCCGACGTGTTCACCATAATGTTCTGCCCATCGTGAAGCGCGGGATCGTTCTTGCGCATTTGGATAAGCTGGTTGTACCAATGCAATAAAGAGTCCGTCTGGCCAGATTCCACCTGAACGTTCACGGTCTTGTAGCTGGGCGGAATGGGTAGCCAGGTCTTGGCAGCGGTGCTGAAGCCGGCGTCTTTTCCGCTGTCCCATTGCATCGGCGTACGTTCTCCATCGCGCCCTTTGTTCTTGGGCCAACCAGTTTTCCCAACCGGATCCTGGACTTGCGCTTTCGTTTTCGGCGGCGTCGTGACCATTCCAATTTCCTGGCCGTAATACATCATCGCTGTTGAACGTGTGGTCAGGAGCATGGTCGCAATGATGCGGGCAATCGCAGCATTATGTTTACCGTCACCATATCGGTCCCAACTCCGCGCATTGTCATGGTTGTCGAAGACGAAGAGCGGCATGTTGCCGTTGAGTTCCGTTTCCGCCTGGTTGATTTTGGCGCGGAATTTGCCTGCATCCAGCTTGTTCAGGAAACCCACCTGCATGTCCATGGGCAGTTGCAGTTCGTCGTTGTGTGCGCCGTACCATAGCAACTGCTGCTGAATGTTGGGGAGATAGGTCTCTCCGATCAGCACACGATTGCCCGGATAACTATCGACCACCTTGCGCAACTGACGCATAACATCATGCACTTCTGGCAGGTTTTCCGTAAGGGAGCTATCTAAGTTAGGGTCTCCGAAGACATTTTTCCCGGGAAGGACTTTCTCGTCGCGGAACTGTGGGTCTTCAAACAATTCCGGAATCGCATCCAGCCGAAAGCCCGCAACACCTTTGTCGAGCCAGAAACGGCAGGCATCGAACATGGCCTTCTGTACTTCTGGATTGCGCCAGTTCAGGTCCGGCTGCTGCGCATAAAACTTGTGGTAGTACCACTGCTTCGTTGTGGCGTCGTAGGTCCATGCAGAATGACCGAATACGCTCTGCCAGTTGTTGGGCGGAACTCCTGGGCCTTTTCCGTCCCGCCAAATGTACCAGTCGCGTTTCGGATTGGTGCGCGAACTGCGGCTCTCCTGAAACCATGGCGATTGATCGGAGGTGTGGTTCATGACCATGTCCATGATCACGCGGATGTGATGGGCCTTCGCGGCGGTCATCAGACGATCGAAGTCCGCCATCGACCCATAGATTGGATCGATCGCTTCGTAGTTGGAAATGTCGTAACCGAAATCGACAAGTGGCGAAGGGTAAATTGGAGTAAGCCAGACGGCATTGACGCGCATACTTTGCAGATAGTCGAGTCGCTGGATGATCCCGTTGATATCGCCAATGCCGTCCCCATTCGTGTCCTGAAAGCTGCGCGGGTAGACTTCGTAAATCAGCGCATGTTTCCACCAAGGGACCGCATTGGCAACGGGCTTGGCTGGACTGGGCGCGGGCGCGGTGCGCTGCGAACAAGACGAAAGGAAGACTGCCGTCAGCGTAAGTGCAAGCACTTGAAAAACGCGGCGAACTGGAACTGGCAAACTTTTCGTGTCCATATCAACTCCTTCTTACAAGGCGAGTGAAATATACACGAAGGGGACGAGATATCTCAATCGAGTGGCGCTATCAAGCTGTGCCGACACTGCTCCTCTGTGACGAAAGCGGCGGCTACAGCGTATGGCGAACTTCTGTGGCCTTCGGCACCAGTTCCGTCCCTGCTGTAACCACTCTGGCCTGTATCTTTCGGAAGCCGAAAGCAATTGCAACCTGCGGAGCGATGTATCGCGTAATCCACATAACAAGAAGTATCAGGGGAACGTAATGGCCCCAAAGTTGGGGATGGACCGGCAGCAAGAGACCCGGTGCCGCGAACGCGGCATAAGAGACCAGCACCAACCCCCACGGGCTTTCCCTCGCATCCCCAAAAACAGCATCGAGAAAGATAAAGGTGAAAAAATACATCACCGGCATGGCCAGCACAACACCAGACCAGCCAAGTTCTCTGTAAGCGTCCCCTATAGGGGCCCAGGCAACTGCCGTAGTGTAGTCCTCATCGCTGGTCTCGCCCGTCTCGCGTCCATAGACATTTCCCAGGGAAAGATTCACCCGACTGGGCCAGAGAAAGTGAGGGACAATCATTTCAAATCCGTCGATCAGATAGTCGGGCCCTGCGGGTCCTGTCTGCTGCGTAAGCTGAACCAATTTGTCGTCCTGACAGATCATGGACTCTCGATCGAATACCCCTTCGGGATGGTCATAGCAAAGAGCAACTTGATTCACATCTTCATTGGCGCGCAGCGAGTCCGCATACCATCGATACATGGCTGGGATGGTCTGCGGGTCCTTGAGAAGACCTATTGTGGCTTCGACGGTACCAGTAAAGGTAGACTGCCGAGTCATAGAGCGAGCGTATTGCGCCCAGGGAAACATGAATCCCACGGCAAATGCCAGCCATGCCAGAATCGCCATGACTTGAAGCGGTCGGAACTGATATTCAAGCGCGCCACACACAAGAAAATACGAGAGAAATGGGGCGTACATCCCCTGCTTTGAAGCGGCAATGAAACCGAATCCCGCGACGTAAAAAATACTTGCCAGGACGATCCAGTTCATACTGCGTTTCCCGGCGCTGATGCAAATCTCGTAATATGTTGCGAGGATCGTCGCCATCGGCACGAAAATATTCAATTGTCCCAGGGCCGTCCACACGGAACCGTTTTGTCCGGTGCCGTAGTTCGACAACAATACCTGGCTAAATACTCCTATCGCCAGCAGGCCGGCAGAGGTGTTTTTAAGATTTTCCAAATCTCTTGCGGTAAACCGAACAATATTGCGTCTGGTAACAAATCTACGACTGATCGCAGCGGCGACCAGTATGCCTGCCCATCCAAGCGCAGTGGCCGCGATCGTGATAAAGGGTTGTTGAAAATGCTTATCTGAAGGCTCCCAGGTAAACACCTTAATAAAAATTAGGAGGGCGAACGTGGGTATCGCCATGAAAATGACATAAGCTCCGCTTATACTCCCCAATCCCCCGAGAATATTGAAGGCCAGCACGCTGAAGACAAACGAAAGCGATGCCAAAAACGCGAAAACTGGGTCCGTACCGTCAAGCAACTGCGCAAATAACAACATTAGAACCACGATCAGCACATGGTTGATGTTGAGGCGAGTTGGATAGAATACGCGCATGATCGGGATACAGGCCCACAAAATCAGCGAAGCAAAATATTATGTCTACTCTACGACGGAGGACTCGTTGTAACACGCATGACTGGAGATGATCAGCGACCTGGCTGCTTCCACATCTTCCCACCCTATGACCTGCGTACGCTTTCCTTCGAGATCTTTATAGATGGAGAAGAAGTGTTCTATTTCTCGAAGTATCTGGGGGTAAACGGAAGTATAGTTTTCAATCTGGCTAAACGTTGGATTGCCTGCTGCATAGGCGACAACTTTTTCATCCTCCACCCCCTGGTCCAACATGCGAAACAGTCCTACAGGCCGCGCAGTCAGCACGCACCCCGGAAAACTCGGGGCATCTCCCAGGATCAAAATATCGAGCGGGTCTCCGTCCTTGGCAAGCGTGCGCGGGATAAATCCATAGTCGCCTGGATAGTGGACGGGGCTATAAAGATTGCGGTCCAGCCGAAATACATGGAGCTTCTTGTCGTATTCATACTTATTGACACTGTCCTGCGGAATTTCAACGACAGCGGTCACCAGGTTCGGCGCTGCGTCCCCCATGGGGAGTTCAAGGTAGTTCGTCATGCTGGAGATTCAAACCGCTTTCCATGATTTTCAGGATGCTGCATCCGCTTCGCGAACGCTGGACAACTGTTTTTGCATGATGGAAGGACGCATCCATACTGTTGGGAGTATATCAACCACCGCATATCGGCATTGTTATCTGTACTGCGATGGGGCCGAAGAGTGGCCCGGGGATTCAGACACTGAAAGTCCCACGGCAGATCGGCGATGCGACAATAAGAGTGTGTTTACCAACGCGCTTCCAGACATACTTCGAGTCCTACAACGATGCTGCAACTGACTGCTGCCGGTAAACGTTTCGGCCATAAGCTCCTGTTCGAGAAAGTCGACTGGCAGATCACCGCCGGGGATCGCACCGGGCTGGTGGGCGGCAACGGCACGGGCAAATCCACGCTGCTGCGCATTCTGGCCGGAATCGATTCGCTCGATGATGGATCGATCGAGCGCGCGGGCGGCATGACCTTTGGCTACCTGCCGCAGGATGGCCTGCGCATGCAGGGTCGCTCCGTGTTTGAAGAGTGCCTGAGCGCCTTCGAGACGACGCGCGCGCTAGAGCATACAGTGCGGGAACTCCACTCCAAGCTCGCCGAGCTGCCTCCCAACACCGCCGACTACTCCGCAGTTTCCGAGCAGTTGGCGCGCAGCGACGCGGAATTTCATGCGCAAGATGGCTACACCATGGAGGCTCGCGTCGGCATTGTGCTCTCCGGGCTGGGATTTGCGAAAGAGGATTGGGAGCGCAAGACCGAGGAGTTTTCCGGTGGCTGGCAGATGCGCATTGCCCTGGCGAAGCTGCTGCTCGCGAAGCCCCAACTGCTGCTCCTCGATGAACCGACGAACCACCTGGACCTGGAAGCGCGCAACTGGCTGGAGAGCTATCTCCATTCCTACCCCTATGCGTACATCCTGGTCTCCCATGATCGATTTTTTCTCGATATCACCACCGATAAAATCGTCGAACTATGGAACAAGCGGCTGTACACATATAGCGGAAATTACGAAAAATATCTACAGCAGAAAGCCGAACGGCAGGCCCAGTTGGAGGCGGCCTATCGGCACCAGCGCGAACACATCGAGCATCTGGAAGCGTTCATCAACCGCTTCCGAGCGCAGGCCACCAAGGCGCGTCAGGTGCAAAGCCGTGTCAAGGAACTGGAGCGCATTGAACGGATTGAATTGCCGCCGCAGGAAACAACCATCCACTTCACGTTTCCACAGCCGTCACCCAGCGGACGAACGGTTGTCGAAGCGCAACAGGTCAGCAAGAGCTTCGCCGCGAAGCACGTTTTCTCCGGCGTACAATTCACCATCGAACGCGGAGAGCGTATCGCCCTGGTAGGTCCCAACGGAGCAGGAAAATCGACGCTGATTCGTCTGCTGTCCACGCTTGAAACCCCCACCAGCGGCAAGATTCGCCTGGGGCATAACGTCGCCCTGCAATACTTCGCGCAGGACCAATACAAAGAGCTGGACCCAGCAGTACGAATGCTCGATGACATAGGCGGCAGTGCGCCGCGCATTCCACAAACAGAGCTGCGCAGCCTGCTGGGCTGCTTCTTGTTTTCCGGCGACGATGTCTACAAGCCGCTGGGCGTTCTCTCTGGCGGGGAACGCAATCGCTACGCGCTGGCGCGGCTGCTGGTCAGCCCAGCCAATTTTCTTCTGCTCGATGAACCCACCAATCATCTCGACATGCGCGCCAAAGAAGTTCTTCTGCAGGCGATTCGGAATTTTTCCGGCACCGTCGTTTTTGTCTCGCATGACCGCGCATTTATCGATGCCCTTGCCACCCGCGTTTTCGAGGTGCGCGATGGCGCTGTCCGTGTCTACACCGGCAATTATGAGGATTACCTGTGGCAGATTTCCCGGCAGGTGGAATCGCGATCGACAATTGTTTCAACTGCCTCTCTGCGTGCAACGAACGGCAATGCTGCATCCACCATTCTTCCATCCTCTAACGCAACTGAGGACGAAACGGCGCGCGTGAAACGCATGAATCCCATCCGCCTGAGGCAGATGCAGGAGCGGTGCGAGATGCTGGAGGAAGAAATTCCGCGCATGGAAGCGGCCATCCAGACGACCGAACAGCAAATGGGGACCTTCGTTTCCGCGGAGAACTACCAGGCGCTGGTCGAGCAACTGGCGCAGCTTCGCGTCGAACACAGTGCGCAGATGCAGGAATGGGAAGAACTCATGCGGCAACTGGAAGAGCAGTCGGCAATTTCCTCCTGACCGCCATGGGAGAATCGCTGTCGCTGCTGCATAATGCAAGTATCGATGCAATGCGGAAATCAAATGGACCTTCTCTGGAAACCTGAAAACTGGAATGAGCGATTGGAAGAGTTGCAGTCGTTCGACTCGGAGCGCAAGGATGCGCCGCTCCGCCGTGACGTGCGCTCGCTGGGAACGCTGCTAGGCCGCGTGCTGAGGGAGCAGGCGGGAGACGAACTTTTTCGCGCAGTCGAAGATTTGCGCCGCCTGACCACGGAAGGCCGGGAGGCCCGCATTGTTGGCAACGCAAACGCTGCGCAGTCTCTCCTGGATCGGGCGATTGCGCGTGTCAAAAATTGCGACACCGAATTTGCGGAGCAACTGACGCGCGCTTTCGCCTTTTACTTTGAACTCATCAACCTGGCGGAGACCAACCACCGCAAGCGGCGCCGGCGCGCCCACCACTTGCTCGGCAGCAAGAGCGCGCCCCAGCCTGGTGAGATTCGAGGCACCCTGCGGCGCATGCGGGAGGCAGGCATCAGCGCCGAGGGCGCCATGAAACTGCTCGGG
>JAJYGR010000318.1 GCA_021790655.1 Acidobacteriota bacterium
TGCCTGGCCAGCCTTCAATTCGGCGGTCGGCACTCCATAGCGATTTTGAATCAGGGCTTCGTATCGCTCGTCGCCGCTGACCTGTGTCAGGTCGACCATGCGCAGGCAGCTCTCCGGGCAAACGTCTGTACAACCGGCGCAGAGGATGCACTTCGATCCATCGAAGATCGTATTCACCTGGCACTTGAGACAGCGAAGCCCCTCGGCGCGGCCCTGTTCCTCGCCGAAACCAAGTTCCACTTCGGCGATCCCAATGCGCCGGTTCGCCGCAAGCACAGGCATCTTCTGCCTTGGCGTGGTGAGAAATCCGCGCGGCATTTTCCAGTCGGGCATAATGCGAAAGCGACTCAGCACTGTCTTGGTAGTCTTGCCGCTGAGATACACGTGAATCGACCGCGCCGCGCGGTGGCCGTTCGCCACAGCCTCCACCAGGACACGCGGCCCGAAGGCCACGTCCCCGCCGGCAAAGACGCCGGGAGCTGTGGTCATCAGGTTCTCGTCGATTTTGAGAATTCCTCGCGGCGTTACCTGGACGCCCTCTTCGCCACTCAGGAAAGAGAGGTCGGCCTGCTGGCCGATGGCAAGGATCACGCTGTCGCAGGGAATAATTTTTTCTTCGTCGCTGAATGCAGGATTGAAGCGGCCATTTTCATCGAAGACAGTAAGACACCGGCGGACCTTGAGGCCGGTGACCATGCCATTCTCGCCGACAATCTCCTTCGGCCCCCAGCCATTGTCCACCGTGATGCCTTCTTGTTCCGCCTCGTCCACTTCGCCCTTCCATGCGGGCATCTCGGCGCGGGATTCCAGACTGACCATGTCCACGTGTTCAGCGCCGGAGCGCATGGCCAGGCGGGCCGCGTCGATGGCTGGCTGCAGGCTCTTGGCATCATCATCGCCCGCACTTGATTCAACCGATTCCTGCACCAGACGCACAGCGGCACGCGCCACATCGATGGCCACGTTGCCGCCGCCCACAACCACGACGCGCTTGCCCAGCTCGATCTCGAAGCCGAGGTTGACATTGATCAGGAAGTCGATGCCGTTGTATACGCCCGCGAGGTGCGCGCCAGGGATATTCAACTCACGACCCTTGTTGAGTCCCGTGGCCAGCAAGACCGCGTCGCTCTTCGACCGCAGATCTGCAAAGGAGATGTCGCGCCCCAGGGTGACGCGGGTATGCAGCGTCACGCCCATGGCGAGAATGTTGTCCACTTCCATCTTGATAATCTCTCGGGGCAGCCGGAACTGCGGGATGCCCAGATACAGCATTCCGCCTGGGACTGGCGCGGACTCGTATACGTCGACCGTGTATCCCAGCAGAGCCAGGTCATGGGCACAGGTAAGGCCGCACACGCCCGCTCCTACAATGGCGATCTTCTTTCCGCGCTTGGTTGCGGGCGGCAACTTCTTCCGTGCTGGATCGTGTCCGTAGCCCAGGTTATGGCGATCGGTGGCGTAGCGCTTCAGCGCGCAGATGGCGATCGGTTCGTCGATCTTGCCGCGCCGGCAATTGTCTTCACAAGGATGGGCGCAGATCCGCCCCAGCACATACGCGAAAGGATTTGGAGCGCGCGCCAGCAGGTATGCTTCTTCATCCTTTGAAATCCCGATGGCCTGGACGTACCGCCCGCATTCCGTATGGATGGGGCAGGCAGTGCGGCAGGGAATATTCCGATCGAAGTATTCCTGGTCCGGGACCGTGACGGAATAACTCATGCGTCCACCATTCTGACAAGTTTGCAATTACTGTATTCCGAAAACGCATTCCACGTACGGTGCAGACTGGAATCGCTCTCCAGCGAACAGATACAGTGTCCGCTGGAGGGTGAAGCCAACTCCACAGCACCTTGAGAAGTTGCTCTACTGCTGCTGGGCCCGCAGCTTTTCGATCTCCTCATCGCTCAGAAACTTATAGAACGCCGACGGATTCTTGTCCTTGCGGTTCACCTGGTCGTACACCAGGAATTCATAAATCTCTTTTCCCTGACTGTCGCTGATCCCCGAGTTTGGCTTGTGCATCATGCGCTTTACGTAGCGCTCCCACTCTCCCTGGGTCATGGTTGTGTTGATCGGGCGCGCAATGGTATGGCACGCGGAGCACTTGCTGACAAACAGCGAGTACGCCTTCTGTTGCGCCGGCGGATAGGTTGAGACATTGATCTTGTCGGGTCCCTTGTCCTGCGGGAGGACTACGTTACCGTTCTGAGCGATGAGCAACAGAGGAACGGAACAAGCTGCGAGTGCCATCGTGAGAATCATCTTGTGCATTTCAATCTCTCCTTACCACATGTACGGATATCCATCATGAAGTTCTTGTTGGTCTTGTCTACCCGACGATTACCATTTGTCTTTCGGCAGATGAGACTGGTAGTAATTGATGAAGTCGATGATTTGCTCTGCCTGCCGATCATCGAAATCTGCCGCTGGCTTGGCTTGCATCAGTTTGACCCAATACTTGGCCGTGGCAGGAGTCTGCGTAGTGCGTAAACTGCGATCCAGGGTGTGGCATTCGGAACACGCATACTTGAATACTTTGTATCCCTGCTGTACATTGGCCGGATACGAAGAGACATCGATTGGCTTGTCCCTTTTGTTGCCAGTAAAAAAACCTCCGTATTGGGCATGTGCCGTGCCGAGTAAACCCGCCACTAACAACAACCCTGCCATGCGCCCTGC
>JAJYGR010000162.1 GCA_021790655.1 Acidobacteriota bacterium
CTATGCGGTCATGGCACCGCGACAACTCACGCTTCCAACCAGATAATCGCTTCTCCATCGCGCTTGCGGAGAACCCCCTACCAGAGCGCGTTCAGTTTACCATCTACAACTGTAGTACTAACCAGGACGGAGGCTTCTTGGATACGGACAACTACCGCAAGCGGGTTTTGCATAGGCTGGCCGCCAAACTGGAATTGCCGAAACTGACGTTCCAGGCCATTCGGCGGACCATTGCTACGCTGGCGCAGAAAAAGGGGACGGTCAAGGACGTACAGGGATTGCTTCGGCACTCACGCACGGCGACAACCACCGATGTCTACATGCAGGAGATTCCCGAGAGCGTGCAGGCGACGGTGAACTCGATCAATCGGGAGTTGAGGAAGTCGCGGCCGGCTCGGAAGTTTAGGGCCAATTCAAGGGGGACTATCGATGCAAAAGTCTCTTCGGCAATGCCGCAGCAGCAGAGTTCTGTTCGTGATAGCGTCATTGAGAATTTGACACCAAATGACACCAAGTTGGAAAGGAGTGTAGCTGTAAGTTATTGATTCTTTGGTGGACCTGGTCGGGATCGAACCGACGACCTCTTCCATGCCATTTCCAAGGGCGAATGAATACGGGCCGACACACAACGAAACTGAGTGACACAGAGAGGCAGTGTTCATGCGGGTTTAACGCATGTTCTCTGCCTGCCGTGTGTGCCTGAGTGATACGGTGATAGACTGCCCGATACCGGCAGGGATGGCAGGGTTATGACACAAACCGTGACACAAATTTCCGACGTTCTCCAGCGGGCAGAGAGAGATCGAATTTCAAGGGGTGGGGGTACCAGAACCGGGCCGCTGCGGTGACGTTGGCTCTTCGTAGCGACTCCCGAAAATTTTTTATAAAAAGTTGGATCGCTGCGCGACGTGCCAGCTCACTACCACAAACCACCCGTCGTCATCTGTCAACCCCCTCCCCCCTAGTGTCGTTCACATACGTATCAGCCCCGCCAGTCAGGCTGATAAAATTCGGGAGTGTTTCTTCGCGCTAGGGTCGCGCAAACGCGCTTGCGCGGGCGGCCAGCCTTTGCCGAGCGTATCATCGCATCGCCTGACAGTTGTTCCGGCGAATCAAGAGCACGATGCTAAATTGCGCTTCCATTCGAGGGTTCCGCTATCAACGGATTCCAGTCAGCAAGCGCGCAGCGGTGGTTCCCAACGCTCGCGCAACTTTGACGATGTTGAGCAAGCTCACATTCCTCTCGCCCCGCTCGATGCCGCCAATGTACGTCCAGTGCAGGTTTGCTTTTTCAGCCAAGCCCTCCTGTGAAAGCTGGAGCGCAAGGCGCTTTCGTCTGACGGTTGCTCCGAGTTGGACGCGGGGATCGGTTGCCACGCCCTGATGGTCAATCAGTGAAGACTTTGATTCTAGAGACGATAAGTATTACCATGCCTGCATCTGTTCTCCCCGCCACGTTTCAGATACCTTTGGATGGGTTTGAAACATTAGAATCTGATCGAAGCCAAATGAGGAAAGATGAACCGAACAAAAATATCTGTTTTGCTCTTGTTGCTGCTCACCGTCCGCCTGGCCAGCGCGCATAAGGTTCCAGAAGCAGCGTGGCACCGGGGAACGCTGGCGAGCGTTGAAACTGGAACTCACACTGTCACCAGCGGAAGCTATCGAGGGGGTACGCCTCGGAATTATGCAAACCCGTCATGGGGATCGTATCCCGCCAGCGGCTCTATCAGCTCTGGTCTCGTCACAACGATGCAGTACACAATTGAGACGGGAAACTGCTTGTATACAGGAACAGTACGCGGGCGTCGTTCCCATGCTCCAGATGTCACCGTGCATGGTCCCATTGAATTCGCCCATGATGGCAAGGGTTATTATCTGAAGGACGATCAGGCCAAGGTATATAAATTTGTGCTTCTCACGAAAGCTCTGGCACCGGGCGCTGAAGGACCATGCAGGCTGCACTGACTTTTGGACGAAAAGGGAGTGCGAAATGCGCCTGCCTGTTCTCGCATTGGTAGTAAGTGCGCTTATTCTTTTTATAAACGGGTACGTCCCAGAGGCACTGGAAAGGTTGCTACGTTGATGCCGGACGACCGAAGCAATGGACTAATTCTGCCGACCGAAGCCGAGCACAGAGAAACGTGGCTGGCTGTGCGTTGGCTACTGCTGAAGTTCGTGCTCAAGCTGACTTTACTAGCGGCGGTAGTTCTCATCCTCTATCTCTGCGGTTAGGAGAACTTCTGCATGTTGGTTTTTACGATCTTCACCTTGGCAGGAATCTTCCTCTTTATCATCAAGCATCGCGGCTGGGGTTCACTGTGTTTCGTCATTGCTGCTGTGGCGCTGCTGGCAATGCTTTGAGTTAAGGAAATCGAAGAAGTTGGAGACAGGTTATGAAGGATAGGGAACGGGAACTATTTGAACGATACAAGAAGTTTGTACAGGGAGTTACTGCAAACGCTGCATCGTCCGAAGACCAAATTGAGAAGTACAGTAGAACTGACTACTTAAAGTGGGTCAAGTCGATCATCTTTTTTGTCCTGATATTGTGGGCATTGCAGTACGTGGCAAAGTGGGTGACACACAGTTCTACTTCTTCCAGCGATAGATTTTGGTCATTTTATTTCGCAATCGGCGTTGCCGTTTGGCTTTATTGGAAAAATCAGTTTCAGGAACTTCGCATACGCATGAAAACGATGGACGTGATGCTCAGGGAAATTCAACTGAGCATTCCCATGATCGTTCCTCATCGTCCTGTATCCATGCATGAGTATCTAAGTGAGCGAGCTGCCTGGAAGACAACGGACAGGTTGGATGGCCGAACCGATGATGGTATCGAAACGGAGTATACGCCTGCGAGCCACGATCTTGTAGTCAAAGGAATCAAGTGTCTTGCGATAGGCGAGGACTATGAGCATGGCCAGAGTGTACCCGAGGATAAGGACTTGGCAGAGGCATGGTATCGAAAAGCAGTGTCATGGTATGAATTAGCTGCGGGGGAAGGAGATAGCTATGCGCAGGAAAAACTAGGCGATCTTTATTCGGAAGGACGAGGCATTCCGCGAGATCACCTTAAGGCGCTAAATCTGTGGTGCGAGGCAGCTAATCGGGGGCGTGCTTCTGCGCAATATAAATTGGCAGAGATGTACTACTTAGGCCGAGATATCCAGAAGAACTTCTGCGAGTCATGTTTCTGGTTTGAGATTATTATAACCAGCCACGGCGCTGGCTTTGTCGAGATGAAGCGTCTAGCCGCGCAGCGTCGCGAATACGCCGCTAAAAAGATGACACCGGAAGAATTATCCCATGTGCAGGAGCGGGTGCGGCAGTGGGTCGGGGCACGCGCTGCTAAAGCGGAGTCGAATCAAATGCAATAAGATTTAGGAAACAAATCGCCGTTCGTGAGACATTTTCGTATGGGACGCCCGCGCTGGACAAATCGGCTCACGGTCGAGGATTGCCCCATATTCGTCTGTGCGAGAACCTTCCAAGCAGGCCGGATGTTTACCGCGTCTCCCGGCGCCGTCAGCACGATTACGTGGCCTGGGATCGAAGACTTGCTTCCACCGTCCAAGATTGATTGCGCTTTCTCCGATTGCTCGCCTGCCGGGTTGAGGCTATTTATCCCGCGTCAATTGGCGCGGCCCGGCGTTCCGGTTGCGGCACAGGTCATCGACCTTACCGTCACGCGGCCCCATCTAGGCGGCAAGCGGTATTGGTTTCAGTGTGGCTGTGCCCGCCGAACGGAGCGCCTGTATCTTCCCTTGGGGCTGGAACTGTTCCGATGCCGATACTGCTACCACTTGACCTACACCAGCGCACAGCAGCACGATCAGCGCGTGTACGACTTGGCAAGAGACTTCTCCGCGATGCAGGCTGCCATAAGCTGCGGAGAGCATCGGCGGGCGCTTCTCGGTGTCAGCGCCTTTATTCTGCGGTTCAAATGGACGGGGAAACGCGGATTCTGTTTCGACTGAGATTCTTGGACTGCGAGGACAAGGCAATGACGATGAAAACTGTGCGAGTGTTGGCTGTGGCTAGGTGTCTCTCTGGTCTCAAATCTTGCCTTCACTGTCTGTAGCTGTTCTAACTACTTAACTATTGGATATTTGTTTATATCAAAGGAAGATTTTCCCCCCGATGCGGTGGCTTGCGGGTTGGCCCAAAGAGCGCGACAGAGCGGCAAGGTATCCAATGCAGTGCTTCCTTTCCCGGATGTATTTTCTTCAGGCGAATCTCCTTGATAGGTTCTGCAAAGCTGACCCGTCATAGTGTCCAAGGCGAATGCCCCTGACCACGGAACGCCAGTCAGATTTTCCGGTTGTCGAGGAACAGGAACAAATCTCTGGTATGGAACGGTGGTGTTCACAGCAGAAGGCGATGCGTTTTGAGGTTTTGCAGTTTGGCCCTGATTGCATCCGCATAGTCCAAATGCAAGAGGCAGAAAAAACAAGACAACTTTCGTAGACATGTGCTGGATTCTAGGCTAGGTTTAAGACAAATGAAAAGCCCCGCCTGCCGGGCGGGGTTTTCGGTGTGACGAACTCTTCAGCGACATCATCGCACGGAGCCATGTCCCGATGCAAGCTGCTATTCCTGCCGCGCAATTGGACGCACAGCAACATGCTGCATCTCAGCCGACACCCACTGCGTATGCCCAGCAGTACAGGTCATTTCCCGTACGAACTCGAATGCGCGTTGCCTTACGGCTGCATCTCCTGCGCTGGCGTCGAACGCAAAGAATATGGGTTTCAACTCTCCGCAGTTCTCGTGAACACATTCGCCTGCAATACGCCAGAGGACCGGAACTAGGAGACCTCGGCCCCGCTGTTCAAGTGGATGGACACGGAAATCTTGTGGAGAACACTCGAATAGCACCCCGCATTCTATACACAGAAAAGTGGCTTTCGGTTTGCCCGTGGACGGATTCGGTCGATCTGGAAATATTCTTAATGGGCTTTGACGCGGCAGAACAATGGTATGGCTCTTCGGGCACACGATCTGACTACAGACACGATGTGCAGTCGGCATGGCCGCCCCCATTGGCTTCGCTGGACGCAATCATACCCCCAGAAACTCCCCACCATCCACAGGTGATCTGTTAGCCCGCAGCTATCGCGGGCATGATCCTGAGACTCGAATGCACGCGGCAGAAGTTATAGCGCGCGAAATGCAAGGCGCAAGCGGCTTTCAGGTTCCGCAGTTCTCCCACAAAGCGTTCGGGAGGGCGTGATCCAATCCGGCCAAGGTGGACAGTCAAATCGCCATCATGTTGCGGGAATGGCGGAGTGGCCGGAGTATCCCAATAAGTCATGTATTACCAGTAAGATGCCGGTGTGCCTACAGGCGGAGTACGGCAGAGTATGGCGGAGTAGGAGTATTCGTCTGATCTTCTACTCCGTCGAACTCTTCCTTGCTCCGTTGAATGGTGGAGCGATGGAACGTTGAAAACAAACCAGTTCGTCCGTTACTCCGCCTGCTCCGCTACTCTCACCTTTCGATACTCCCTGCCCGCTTTGCTGAGAATCCCAACATTGCAGCACTTCTTAAGGAAATCGGTGGTTGCCTGTGCTCCACGTGCGTAGATTCGTTGCGCCTGTGTGAAACTGAACGTATCGGGCAGATCGCGATAGGCTGTTTGCTGGCCGGAATTGAATAGCAGACTCGCGCCTGCAAGCACTCGATATCCGACAGGCTCACCGTCTTCCCCGAAAACCCGGCCCACATATACGGCGGCGAGCTTTCCCCGTACTCTCCCAAATCCGCCAAGCACGAATGCCGTCTCCGCCGCTTTGCCGTCCAGTTCGGTTTGAAAATTCGCTATCGCGTTCTCATCGACGCCGATACGAACATCCGCCCCGTTGACCAACTGGCGAGTGCCCCGCGCCTGCAAAAACCATCGGTGAGGGTCGTCTTGCAGCGATGCAGGGGCCTCCTCAGGTTTGCTCGATGGTTTCCGAAGGTGATGGACTACCGTCACATTTGTTTGCACTTCGCGAATGATCTTCCGAAGCTCCTGATAGACCCGTGTGACGTTGCTCGATTTTTCTTCAATGTCGGGGCTGTACGCGCTCAGTGAGTCGATGATTACCCAGGCAGGTTGGGCATCCCGTATCATGTCCGCGAGTTGGGAAGGCTGCCAATTTGAAGGGGCATCGTTGAAATTCCAGAGAAGCAGATCGTCCGGCTTTTTCAATAGTCCGAGATGCTGAGCGAGACGGTCCGTCAGATCGTCCACGTCCCCTAGACCATTCTCAAAATCCAAATACAGGACGCGCCCTTGGGAGACTGGACGACCAAGGAACGGTATCCCCGCCGCCACGCACAGCGCCGCTTGATACAGCAAAGGACTCTTTCCAAGGCCGGAATCCCCCACAAAAATGCTGATGCTTCGATGCGGAAGCAGTCCCGAAATCAGGTATTTGGCGCCTGCCAGTTTATGCCGCCGCTTTTTGAGTTCGCCGGGCGTGTAGATGCTCCATCGGCGTTTCAGCAGTGAGAGTGCAGGCGTAATGCTTGCCGGAACTGGTGTCGGGAACGTGCTCATCTGGCATCCGCCACGAAGCGTGCTACCTCATCGGGGGAGAAAAGTAGGCGGCGGCAAATTCTGGTGGGTCGCAAGCGCCCGTCGCGGACCATTTTTCGGACAGTGTGCGGCGATACGGCCAGCGCTTCAGCGACCGCCGCAAGTGTGAGCAGTTTTGGAATGCTGTCAGTCATGGCTGGGATCACTTCCGGTTTGCTTTTGTCGGTCGAGCCTGTCCGACTCCGCGCTGAATGATCCGCTCAATCTCACTCGACGGCACGAGCCGACGGGCACCCACGTTCACGGCGGCAACGTCGCCGCGCGCAACATAACGCCGGATTGTGTGAACCGATACCCCCAACATACGAGCGGCATCGGATAGGGCAACCAATCGTGTACTCATTGAGCCTCCTGTAGATGCACTCTGCTATTGACAGCCGCATCCTGATGCATTAAGAATAGTCTTTATACTGCTAGAGTCAATGACTACTGAATACTCTTGCAACTCTCTGAAAGGTGTTATCTAGCGTGCAGCCATTACCACCAGAAGTGACGCAGGCCCCTCAGCAGTACGACCGCCGCAAGATGGAACGCGAGCTGAAGAGAGATGACAGCAGACTCATGCTGGCCTATCAGCGTCACGACCGGAAGGTAGAACGCGAGCTGAAAAGAGATCGCCGGAAGCTTTTTATGGCGCTTGGCGAGTTCGTGAATATGCGCGGGGATGACGAGGGGTGGACTCATTTTAGGAAGCGCTGGCCGAACTTCTTTCCTGAATGGGAGTACGACAAATTACAGGATGGCTCGAAGGTCAGCATCTACACCTACCCTGAGGTGCTGAATCAAATCTGGATGGGAGGCGAGTCTGATCCTTATCTGGATATTCTCTTCGGCATTCGGCCTACCCCGAAACCGGAAGACACGAACCCGGAGGATATGGATACCACCCGGTTAAGCTCAATACCGCCGCAGTCCTTTTCTCTGGAGTGGAAGGAAGGCACGATCCGTTACCACGGAGGCTGCGACTTTCAACGCGCCCTATACCTGCTCTTTCGAGAGAGTTGGCGGGCGCGAACCTGTGAAGCGTGCGAATCGAAATTTATCGCTCAACGTGTGGCGCAACGGTACTGCTCCACAGATTGCAGCGAGAAGATGCAGCGCGAAATTAAGCGGAAGTGGTGGACTGAGCACGGACATGCATGGCGACAAGAACGAAAGCAATCTAAGCAAAAAGAGAAGAAAGGTGGAAAAAATGTCCCTAAAAAAGCGCGGTAAGACGTGGCACTGTCATTTCGTTGTCAACGGGCAACGGTTCCGGCAGAGCCTCAACACTACGGATTGGAGAGAGGCGCAAGCCAAAGAAAAGGAACTGATAGCGCAAGCGTCAGAGGGTAAGTTGCACCAGACCTCAACCACACTGGCGCGTCAGCCGTTCGGATTGGCGGCAGACGATTACGTGACTGCCCGGAAGTTGGAACTTGCCCCGGCAAGCCAAGCGAAAGAGAAACAATTGCTGGTGCAGTTGCGGGCGTACTTCAAACAAGAACCGCTAAAAGCGATTACTGCGAAGCGGATCACGGAGTATCGGGCATGGCGGGCAAGTCAAACCAAGGAAGTGAAATCGGGCGAGACTGTCCGGCATGTGCTGTGCGCCGGACCCGCAACCCTGAACGCTGAACTGGGCATCTTGCGGCGCATCTTGAAGCGGGCGAAGCTCTGGGCGCGGGTTGCCGACGATATACGGCTCCTGAAAGAGCCGTCTACCATCGGGCGGGCATTGACTGAGGATGACAAGCAACGGCTGCTCAAAACGGCTGTGATGCGACCAGAATGGGAGACGGCTTATCTTGCGGCCATCCTCTGTTTGAACACGACCGCGCGGGGCTGCGAGTTGAAAGGGCTGCAATGGTCAGACGTTGACCTGTTCTCCCGGACTCTGACGATTCGCAAGAGCAAGACAGCAGCGGGGGAGCGGACGATCCCTTTGACAGATGTTGCTTGCTCTGCCCTGGCAAGGCTGCGCGGGCGGGCCGAGTCCTTCGGCGCGGTAGAGCCTTCGCATTATGTTTTTGCGGCGTTTGTTCCGAAGTTCACCTTCAGTGGGAAGAAAGTCATCGGCTATAACGTGACCGAGTTCGACCCAACAAAGCACGTCAATAGCTGGCGGTCAGCATGGCGAACTCTGACGAAGAAAGCGGGGCTGCCTGGATTCCGGTTCCATGATTTGAGACATTGCGCCGTCACGTCACTGGCAGAGAGCGGGGCCGCAGATTCCACCATCATGGCGATTGCCGGACACGTCAGCCGCAAGATGCTGGAAAGATATTCCCATGTCCGCATGGAAGCGAAGCGCACAGCGATGGAAACCCTCGCCAATAGCAGCAAAATGGCAGGTTATGACACAAACCATGACACAAACGCCCGCCCGATGAACATTCTTCCTGTCTAACTTGTTGAAGGGATTGGTGGACCTGGTCGGGATCGAACCGACGACCTCTTCCATGCCATGGAAGCGCGCTCCCAGCTGCGCCACAGGCCCACAGACAAACTTTTATCATTTTACACGAGCCAGGATTCTCTCCAACCTCGTGCTCAAGCGATATCCTCTAGGATGAGGGTGGAAGATGGGTACCTTTTAGGATGACGCGGCGTAGTTTTTCAGCCTTCAAATGCCCAAAATCAGCAATGTCAATGCAAACAGCGAAGCCAGGCAGATCTCAACCGCACTCGGGCAACGCTCGGGAGCAGGAAGGCATCCGTTCCAACGGACAGGGTAAGTATGACGGACATAGTAAGTATGGCAAAAAATAAAAGTCAAAGCGTTAGTGGAGGCTGGGGCTGTAACAAAGAATTGCCAGCTGGTCTGCGATATTGCAGGGCCCTGAACATCTTTGGGATTTTTCTGGTCGGGATGACAGCAGGCGCTTCTGCCCTGCAAATGTCGCCTGCAAATCCTTCGGCGAACTCAGTCGCTGGAACGAAGATGGCAGTTACGCAACCGGCCCTCAGTCCGACACTCCGCGAAATTTTCCATCCTGCTCTGGAACAGGTTGGAGAGGCCGTGCAGCAGGTGCAGAGTGACCGCTGGAAAGTCTCTCGGGAGTGGAAAAGCCAATTCCGCAGCGATTTGGACTCGATCCAACAGGACCTTTCCTCGCAGTTGCCGACATTGTTTCAGACAGCGGACGCGACCCCTGCCGCGATAGGGCCACAACTTGGCGTTCTGCACAATGTGGACGCCCTTTACGATGTTCTGGTGCGCGTCAGCACTGCGGCCAATCTTACGGCGAGCAAGCAGGACGCTGCGCTGCTGGACGACGCGTTGCAGCGGCTTGAGTCCGCCAGAAAGACGGCAGCCAGTCAACTCTTGCTCGCTGCATCGCAGCGTGATCAGGAGTTGCTAAAATTTCAGGCCCAGCAAGCAGCTAAAGCGGAAGCCGAAGCGGCCTCGGAAGACCATGTAAAAAGAATCGTTGTCAACAATCAAGGGACGCGCAGAAGTGGGCGCCATAAAACGGTCCAGCATAAAAAATCTACAAAGGTCCCTCCAGCTTCCGCTACAAGCGGCAGCACGGGGGCCAGCCACTAGCGTTCGAGCAATTGGTGTAAGAAATGCAATACTTCAGGGCCGGACCAATATTTTGAATAGCTAGGTATCTGCTTGACTCAGGTAACCCAAAGATGTTGTATGCGGTCGTAATCGAGGAATATCCGCGCAACCTGATAGAGTTGGAGGCCGCTTTCCCTACTGAAGCAGCCTGCCGCGCTTACCTGGCCCTTCTTCGCGGGCCGGATGGATTCCGCTGTCCTCACTGCGGCGGTGGCAAGTCATGCCCGGTGCGCGGCGTGCTGTTTCAGTGTGCGGACTGTGACCACCAAACCTCTGTGACCGCCGGAACGATCTTTCAGGACACGCGGACTCCGTTGCCATTTGGTTTCGCGCCATGTGGTGGGTAACGACCCAGAAGAACGGTGCCAGCGCGTTGGGACTCCAGCGAGTGTTGGGGCTGAAAGCTATGAGACAGCCTGGGCATGGCTGCACAAGTTTCACCGCGCAGGAGGACGGGGCTGGCATCGGCAGGATTCGCCTGCGCCAGATCGTGGATGCTTCCGCGCAGAGCCTGGTTCCCTTTGTGCGGGAGTCGGTGGTGGCTGGCAGCACCGTGCATACAGACGGATGGCTTGGATACCTGCCTCTGAAGAGCAGTGAATATCAGCACGAGGTGACGTGCCTGAAGGGAAGCACGAAGACCGCGTCGTAACTGCTGCCGCGCGTCCATCTGGTCATCTCTCGCCTGAAACGGTGGATGATGGGAACCCATCAGGGGGCGATCAGCCATAAGCATCTGGATTATTATCTGGATGAGTTCACGTTTCGTTTCAACCGGCGGCGATCAAAGAGCCGTGGCCGTCGGTCCCGTAACCTTGGATCAAACTCTTCATCCCGATGCACAGGCAACATCGAAACCACAACCTGTTGGGCCTACCTGAGTCAAGCAGATACCTACTTTATGCTGTTTATTTTAGAGACAGGACGCTAGCGAATATTTTGCCTTTCGCGGGCAATAGTAAATGCACTACACTCAACGGGTTTGCTGTACTTTGCAGGGAGAGACTATTTTGACCCCGTCACCGAACCCGACGTCCGAGCAGCGGGACCCCAACGTTTTCGGGGAGTTCCAACCCTATGTAAGCCCCGAGGAATCCCGTCCTGAATTCACCTTCCGCGCGATATTTCTAGGATGCATCTTCGGCATTCTCTTCGGCGCTGTGACAGTGTATGTTGGCCTGCGCGCCGGGTTGACGGTGGCAGCGTCGATCCCCATTGCTGTATTGTCGATCAGCGTTCTGCGCGCCTTGGGCAAGGCTTCCATTCTTGAAAACAACATTGTGCAGACCACCGGCAATGCTGGCCAGTCCATCGCCGCCGGCGTGATCTTCACGCTGCCCGCGCTCATTTTTCTAGGTTTCGATCTGGAATACGCTCGCATCTTTTTTCTCGCGCTGCTGGGCGGATGGCTTGGCGTCTTTTTTATGATTCCGCTGCGGCGACAGTTGATCGTAAAAGAACACGGCCACCTGACCTACCCGGAAGGCACAGCCTGCGCGGACGTTTTGCTGGCGGGGGAACGCGGCGGCTCCTTTGCCAGCAGGGTTTTCTGGGGGCTGGGGCTGGGCGCGATCTACACGGTGTTTCAGAATGAGAACCTTTTCGGCGCGTGGCCGGGCACGCCCAATTACGAGCCGCGCTGGCTGCCAGGTTCAGCAATTCGCGCCGATGCCACACCGGAGTATCTCGGCGTGGGTTACATCATCGGCCCGCGCGTGGCCGGCACGCTTTTTGCCGGAGGCGTCTTTTCATGGCTGGTACTTATGCCTGCGATCCATTTCTTTGGCTCACACTTCGCTGGACCAATCTATCCCGGAACCCAGCCGATTTCGCAGATGTCTCCCAGTGATTTATGGGCCGCGTATGTGCGACCGATGGGTGCGGGCGCGGTCGCTGCAGCTGGAATTCTTACCTTGGTTCGTACGCTGCCGACCATCTGGGGAGCGTTCCAATCCGGTCTGCAAAATATCAGAAAATCTCGCGCCGAGGTTGCCGCCGAAAAACGTACCGACCGCGATCTTCCCATGTCGGTCGTTGTTGGTGGCTCCATTCTGCTGGTGGTTTTGATGTTTTTGTTTTTGACCTTCAAGCCCATTCCGGGCGCGCAGACCACATTGCTGTCGAACATTGCGGCGTCATTGCTGGTGGTGCTGTTTGGATTTCTATTTGTCACTGTCTCCTCGCGCATCGTCGGGCTGATTGGCAGCTCTGCCAATCCCATCTCCGGGATGACGATTGCAACGTTGATGGCGACGTCCGCCATTTTCCTGGTGAAGGGATGGACCGCTCCGGCGTTCGGAGCACTGGCCGTTACCATTGGCGGCGTGGTCTGTATCGCTTCCGCCAACGCGGGCGATACCTCGCAGGACCTGAAAACCGGTTTTCTGGTTGGAGCAACGCCGTGGAAGCAGCAACTCGCGCTGCTGATTGGCGTCTGCATTTCGACCATTTCCATAGGTTTGACGTTGACCGCGATGAATAAAGGATTGGAAGAGTTTCGCCCCTCGAACGAAGTCTGGAACCTATCGCAACCGGACCAAGGCGTGACCATCCAGCAGCAGCATTTTTCCCGCAGCGAGTTTCGAATGAAGCTCCCCGGTGGCAAAGAACAGATGGAGTACGGCAAGAATTTCATTCTGCTGAATGCGCTGGGCTCGCACAAGTTGGCCGACGGGAAATATCTCTACAATCCGGCGACGGGTCGCATTGAAGTGCAGTGGATTGAAGGCATCGGCAGCGAGCGGGCAGCCGCTCCTCAGGCGCGCCTGATGGCAACGGTGATCAACGGCATCCTGACTCGACAACTGCCGTGGGGTTTGATCCTGCTGGGTGTTTTTCTGGTCGTCACCGTGGAACTGCTGGGTGTTCGTTCTCTCTCGTTCGCTGTCGGCGCGTACCTTTCGATTGGGACAACGCTGGCAATTTTC
>JAJYGR010000082.1 GCA_021790655.1 Acidobacteriota bacterium
CGATACCGTGCATGAGACCGGCGACCTGCGCCGCGCCATGCATGAGGCGGATCGGTATCACGCGGCGATGCTTTCCTACTCCCCACGCCAGTTGGTGCATGGGCTGTGGCAGCGCGCGCTGATGCCACTGATCTTTGCCGATCTGGTGGAGAAATATCCGCCGCGCCTGGTCAACCTGCCGGACTCCACAGTTGCTGCCGCGAATGGCCAGTTTTTGATGATCGATCATGCCGTGTATCGCCGCCTCGGCGGACACGCGGCTGTGCATGGCTCGATGATTGAGGACATGGAGCTGGCGCAACGATGCAAGCAGGCCAGGGTAGGCCTGCGCTTCCGTTATGCGCCGGATGCGGCCAGCACGCGGATGTATCGCAGCTTCGGCGCGATGTGCGAAGGGTGGCGAAAAAATCTTGCGCTGCTGTTCCCCGATGCTCTGACGCGCGGATGGATGAAGTTGTTTCAAACGGTGCTACTCTTTGGGCTTCCCTTGCTTGCGATCTGGCTGTATCTGACGGTGGCGCGCGCGGCGGTAATTTGGGCCGTGGCCCTCTGGTGGGTGTGGCGTATTGGCGTTCACTATGCGCGCGTCTCGAAGGCGCATTTTTCACTGACCGATACCCTTCTATCGGCGCTTGCATTGCCGCTTTTCGGCTTGTTGCTATTGGACAGTTGGGCGCAAAAAACGCTGCGCAGGCAGGTGGCTTGGAAGGGGCGCAACTACTCCACTTCGCGAAAAGATTGAAGTCCTGAAAATGCGACCGGACATTGTGCCGCTGAATCCAATATGCTTACATTATGGTGCTGCTGACACGCAAGGCCGAGTTTTCCGCTGCTCACTACTATTACATCGATGCCTGGTCGCAGCAGGAGAACGAAAAAGTCTTTGGCAAATGCGCGAACCGGAATGGGCATGGGCATAACTACACGCTGGAGGTGACCGTTGCCGGCGAAATTGATCCTGTTTCCGGCTTTGTCGTCGATCTGAAGGCGCTAAAAGATGTGATCGAGCGCGAAGTGATTCAGGTTTACGACCATCGGCATCTGAATCTGGAAGTGCCTGAATTTCGCGCCGTGGTCCCGACTACGGAGAACATTGCCATCGCCATTTGGAAGCGGCTGGAGTCTAGGATTGCTGGCGCGCGTTTGCAGCGCGTGCGCGTATATGAAATGCCAGACCTTTTCGCCGATTACTGTGGGGAATGATGAAAGCTTATCTGTCTCGACGCTACCGCCTGAGTGCTTCGCACCGTTTGCATACGGAGCAATTTTCGCCGGAGCAGAACCGCGCGGTGTATGGAAAATGCAATCATCCGCACGGACATGGGCATAACTACACCGTGGAAGTGATGGTGAGTGGCCCGGTCGATCCCGTAACAGGCATGGTGTGCAATTTAAGCGATCTGGACGGCTTTATGCAGCAGAGAATAGTAAATCGTTTCGACCACACCAATTTGAATCTCGACCCTTCTTTTGCAACTCTTGTTCCTACCACGGAAAATCTTTGCATAGAAATTTATAAGGTCATAAACGCAGAATTGGCCCGTGTAAAGCTAGAGAAGGTCCGTGTGGAAGAGACCAGCAACAACTTTTTCGAGTATGCAGGTTGATCGACAAAATGAGTGGCAATAAGTACACAAGATAACCGCCTTAGAAGGGTAGTCAAATGGCACAGCCAGCTTTGGTACAAAAACCTGGAAAGAACGTATTGTCGAATGTTTCGACAAAAGATATTTACCGTGAACTAATTGGACGATTTGGCGAAGATGTCTCGCGCGATGGCCTGTTACGTACTCCGGAACGCGTACAGAGTTCGATGGAATTTTTGACAAAGGGATACGAGCAAGATCCAGGAAAGATCCTTCTCGGCGCCATGTTCGATGTGGATTATGACGAGATGGTTATCGTGAAAGATGTCGAAGTCTTCTCGCTGTGCGAGCATCACATGTTGCCATTTTTTGGCAAAGTGCATGTCGCCTATATTCCCAATGGAAAAGTGATCGGGTTGAGTAAGATTCCCCGGCTTGTCGATGTGTTCGCGCGCCGACTCCAAGTGCAGGAGCGTCTGACGCGTCAGATCGCCGACGCGATTCAGGAGGCCATCGAACCGCAGGGCGTCGGTGTGGTGATCGAGGCGCGCCATCTCTGCATGATGATGCGCGGCGTGGAAAAACAACACTCCTCCACTGTGACCTCCGCAATGGTTGGCGCATTTCGCACCGACCAGCAAACCCGCCATGAGTTCCTTTCACTAGTGCGAGGCCACGCAAACAACGGGCTGTAAAACGGTGGCTGGCATTGTTGGCCGCTTCTTCGCCTATTTATATGACCCATTCCTGTCGTAGTCTAAAACGACACGCAATCTTCACGCTCCCATGAATGGCCTCTTAATTGTGAACAAGCCGCCGGGCATTACATCGCATGATGTGGTGTCGCGTGTCCGCAAACTGACAGGGGAGTCCTCGGTCGGGCATTTGGGTACGCTCGATCCCATGGCGACGGGGGTCCTTCCGTTACTGCTGGGACGTTTTACGCGTCTGGCCCAATTCTTCAAACAGGACGGCAAGCGCTACACCGGTACCATCCGTTTTGGTTTTGCGACCGATACCTATGACGCTGATGGAGAGTGCGTCGGTGCGCGCGTTGTACCAATTGCAAGCGTAGAAGAAATCCGTCACCTTGCGGCGAAGTTTCGCGGGGCAATCGATCAAATGCCGCCGCCGTTTTCCGCCAAAAAATTGCATGGAGCGCCAGCCTACAAGCTGGCGCGCGAAGGCAAGCCGGTGGAACTCCGGACTGTCTCCATTGAGGTTCGTCATTTTGAAATCCTCGACTATCAAGCTCCGGACGCATCGTTTGATATCGAGGTTTCCTCTGGCGGTTATATTCGCTCAATTGCGCATGATCTAGGCCAGCAGATGGGTTGCGGCGCGCATCTTGCGCGCTTGTGCCGTGAGCAGGCGGGCGAATTCACGCTCCAGCAGGCATGTACGCCGGAGCAGATTGCTGCGTGGGTGCAAGCTGGCTCGCTGGCGGAACGTTTGCCGCATCCCCGATTGTTGCTGCCGCAGATGCCTTCCGTCACGGTGCCGATGGAGACAGCCGTTCATCTGCGCAACGGCATGGCCTGCAATCTGCCGGATTATTCCAATGCGCCGTTGGTGAAAATTTTTACCAGCCAGCGCGATCTGTTTGCCATAGGCAGGCGTCTGGCGGGCACGCTGATGCAGCCTATGGTTGTGCTGGGTTAGTGGCCGGCGCGGGATGATGGTGTTTCGGCCCTTTAGCGCTCTCCCTGGGTTTCTGCAGCATGGGCAGCAGCAATGGCAGAAAATTCTTCGCCACCATTTGGTTTCCCTGGGCAGTTGCGTGGATGCCATCATTCTGCATCGATCCAGGCACGCCGTAGGCGCCTTTCAGCATGAACGGCAGCAGCGGGACATGATAAGCGCGGGCCTGCTCCCGATACATGGCGTTGAACTGCGCGATGTATTTGCTGCCGTAATTCGGTGGAAGTGTGATGCCGCCGAGAATGACCTTGGCATGTGCATTCTGCAACGTATCTATGATCGTTTCCAGGTTCATTTGTGAATCCAGAATAGGAAGTCCGCGTAGACCATCATTCCCACCGAAAGCGACAATGACGACCGCGGGATGCAGTGCAACAATCCTGCGCAGACGCAGCACGCCGTCTTTCGATGTATTGCCGCTGATGCCTTCGTTAAACACACGATAACGATATCCTCGCGCATCGAGGTCATGTTGGAGATAATCAGGATAGCTCTGGCCAGCGTCCGTTCCGTACCCTGCTGTCAGGCTGTCGCCAAAGGCTACGATGACGGGACGAGTATCTTGAACGGCGGGAACAGGTGCCGAAATTGCCGTTGCGGAGGACGACGGGTTGAGATTTGCAGACGACTGCGCTGGCTGATTCCGGTTGCATCCCGATAACAATGCGGCACAAAGGACCGAAGACGAAAGATGTATCCAAATAGGCTTCACGATCACACTCTAGCAAATGTCTACAAAAAATAATTTAATCATCCAAGTTCATGGACTGAAAAAGACGCTGCGCAGCGGATCGACCTCTCTTGAAATCCTTAAGGGAATCGACCTGAGCATTCCCGCGCGCCAGTTTGTCGTCATCATGGGCGCTTCTGGCAGCGGAAAGAGCACGCTGCTCGGGCTGCTCGCAGGTCTGGATACGCCGACCAGCGGCAGCGTCGTCATCGACGGAGAAGAAATCAGCCGTCTTACCGAAGACGAGCTGGCGCATATTCGGGCAACGAAGCTCGGTTTCGTCTTCCAGTCGTATCAGTTGATTCCAACATTGACTGCCCTTGAAAACGTGTTGTTGCCTCATGAACTGCACGCTAAAGATGACGGACTCGCGCGCGCGGAGGCATTGCTGGCCAGTGTCGGTCTGGCAGAGCGGCTGCATCACTACCCTGTGCAGCTTTCTGGTGGGGAGCAGCAACGTGTCGCGCTGGCGCGCGCATTTATGCTGAGGCCTCCCGTGATTCTTGCGGATGAGCCGACTGGCAACCTCGACTCCGCAACCGGTACGCGTGTCATGGAACTGCTGCTCGAATTGAATCAGCGGGAAGGCGCGACGCTAGTCCTGGTGACGCATGACCCCAGCCTGGCCGCGCATGCGGAACGGAAGGTCCTGCTGCGGGATGGCCGCATCGAATCGGATGAAACCATGCGCGAGTCGGGAACTGCTATGAGCGGTGTAAATGCATGATGCACTCTTCGTCAGGATTGGCCTGGAAGACAGCGTGGAAGATTGCCTGGCGCGATCTCCATGCCTCCTGGGCAAAGTTCGCATTTGTGATTGTCGCGGTCGCGCTGGGTGTCGGTTCGCTGACTGGGATGCAGAGCTTTAGCGTCGTGTTTCAGCGTACACTGTTGCAGCAGGCGCGGAACATTATGTCAGCAGACCTTTCCGCGCGCGACTTCCACGTCTACACAGACAAGGAGTTGGCGCAACTCGACAAACTTCAGTCCCATGGCGTGCAACATACGCTGGTGACAGAGACCGTTTCCATGGCCTCGACGACATCGAACCCCGATCCGTTGCTGGTTTCGCTGAAGGTGGTCGATCCTGCGCAGTACCCGTATTATGGCCAGGTACAGTTGACCTCCGGTCGCGCCTTGCGCGACGTGCTGAAAAACGACACAACAGTCGTGAGCGAAGAATTTCTTCTGCGAATGCATACGCATGTGGGCGATACGCTACAGTTGGGCAATCGCTCGTTTCGCATCGTGGATGTAGTGCGCTCGGAGCCTGACCGAATTTCTTCGTCGTTCGGCATCGGGCCGCGTGTGTTGATCACGCAAGCAGCATTGCCCGCCACGGGACTGGTCCGCCCCGGAAGTCGCGCCACGGAGCGGATGCTGTTTCGTTTGCCCGCGCAAGGCAATGGGCGGAAGCAAAGCGTGAGTGTCGATGCCCTGCGCAAGCAGGTTGAAACGGTCTTGCCGGAAGCGCAGGTGACAGATTTTCGCGAGGCGAATCCCGCGCTGGTGGACGGCCTGCATCGCGCTACCGCCATGCTCACACTGGTGAGTCTGGTCACGATGGTTCTGAGCGCAATAGGCGTGGCCATGGCCATGCACGCGCACCTGCAGCAGCGGCTGGAAACTATCGCCATTATGAAAGCGCTGGGCGCGCGCTCCTCGCAGGTGATGCGCATTTATCTGCTGCAAACGTTGTTTCTAGGTATCGTTGGCGCTCTGCTGGGGATTGCCGCAGGTTCCGCCGTGGCCCGCGCGTTTCCCATCCTGCTGGAGAAGCTGATCTCCCTTCCAGTCGAGGGACATTTGGCGTTGGGCCCTGTATTGATCGGCATGTTTACAGGAATTTTGACGACGCTTCTCTTCACTCTGCCACCGCTGTTGGAGATTCGCGATTTTCGTCCATTACGCATTCTGCGGCGCAATGTGGAGGACGATCAGCGGCCTGGCCTTGGTCGCATTCTGCCGCGAGACCGTGTGCAGATCGTCGCCATCGTTGTCATTCTTCTTGGCCTGGCTGCGATTGCCGGCACGCTGACGCAGTCCGCCATGATTGGCGAATGGTTTGCCGGTGGATTGCTGGCCGTTCTGGTGTTTCTACTGCTCACCGCTTCAGGAGTGCTGCTTGCCGTTCGAGGGCTGATGCAGCGCTATCGCGCGCGCTTCTCACCGACGGTGCGGCAGGGGCTGGCAAACCTCTATCGTCCCGGCAACCAGTCCGCTGCGGTGCTGACGGCTCTTGGCGTCGGCGTCATGCTGATTATGACAGTGTATTTCGTGCAGCAGGCCATCGTGCGCGATCTCAACGTGACCGGCTCGTCGAAAATCCCCAATGTATTTCTTGTAGATGTCAGCGCGGACGAGTTGCCCGGCGTGCGGAAATTGCTGGCCGCGCAACCGGCGGTGCAGGGCAAGCTGGAAAGCATTCCCATTGTGGCCGCGCGCATTCTTTCCATCAACGGAGTGCCGACCGACCAATTGCAAATTCAGCATTATCCCAGGCGCATGTTGCGCTCTACTTCTGTTACTTGGGCGGACACTCTGCCGGTCGGCGAAAAAGTTGTGGCCGGGCATTGGTGGGCGCAGGACAGCGCGGCGCATCAGTTGGCCGTCAGTGAGCGCACGGCGAAGCTCCTGCACCTTCAACTCGGATCGCAGATCGGCTTCGAGGCCGGGGACCAGAAGATCGTCGCCACAGCGGTCGCTTTTTATCACTCCGACGGCCAGCATGTGTATGCGCGCAGTCAGTTCATCATGCCTAGCCGCGTGCTTGCAGGCCAGTCGGTGGTCTGGTACGGGGCCTTCCACGCGGACCCTGCGCGTGTCGGCGATATAGAGCGCAGCCTGTTTGCGGCATTCCCTACAGTGACGGTCATCAACGTCGCCGATGTGCTGGAAATCGTCCGTAAAGTGGTCGATCAGATCGCGCTGATTATTCGTTTCCTCGCCGCCTTCGCCATGCTTTCCGGCGGCATCATTCTTGCGTCCAGCGTGACGGCCACGCGTTTCCAGCGGGTGAGGGAAGTGGCGATCCTGAAATCTCTCGGCGCGCTGCGGAAGCAGATCGTCTCCATGTTGAGCATTGAATTTCTCATGCTGGGCGCGATTGCCGGGGCCGCGGGCGTAGTGTTCGCGCTGGCTCTGTCGAGCATCTTGCTGCACAAACTGGATGTCAGCTTCCATCCGAACTTGCCCATCTCCATCGCAGCCACGATCGCGACCGCGGTCCTCGCCAGCGCCACTGGCTGGCTCGCCTGCTGGAGCATCCTGCAACAAAAGCCGCTCGAAGTTTTGCGCGAGGAATGATGCGTGCTTTGTTGTTCGGCGGATTGCAGATTTTGCCGAAGGTGGGCAATTTCTGAGTAGTCAATGATCGAGGAAGCAGGCAGCGCTTAAACCCAGGTCTCAGAATCGAGACCGGGTGCGCCCCGGCATAAACACGTACCAGTACAATGCGGATGGGATGCTGACGGCGAGCAGCGGGGCGCAGTACGTGTATGATGCTCTGAACCAGCGGGTGGAAAAGACAGTGGGCAGCGTGGCGACGGAGTATGTCTACTTCCAGGGCAGAGTGCTGGCGGAACTGAACCCGGGCAGCACGCCGCCGTGGACGGACATGATCTATGCTGGTGGAGCGATGATCGCCGAAGTGAAGGGCAGCCAGACGGCGACGCCGGAGTACCGGCTGCTGGACCATCTGGGTTCGCTGGCCATGACGACGGACAACAGCGGCAATGTGACGGGAGCGAATGTGTTTCTTCCCTTTGGGCAACTGATGTCGTCCACGACCAACGACGCGGTTCAGTTCACCGGCCTGGAGCAGGACACGGAGAACTCGAGCGACCACGCCTGGTTCCGCAACTACTCGACCGAGCAGAATCGCTGGCTGCGCCCCGATCCCTACAATGGCAGCTACGACATCACCAACCCGCAGAGCTTCAATCGTTACAGCTATGTGCTGAACAACCCGCTGGCGTTTACCGATCCGAGCTGGCTGCATATAGTGGGTTATTGCAAGCCGGGTTGCAGTGGCGTTTGGGGTTCCGGTAACCCGAACGGTGGAACGGGGGATGAGTTTCAACTTATTTTTATAGAGTGGGGTGGGGAGCCAGAATTTTCACCCTACACAGGCAACGACGGCATGTATTACATAAGTGGTACGCCTTTGAACGGGGTATGGCTGCCAGCGGGCTCCGTTTTCCTAACATCCATCTATAGCCCAAGCTTTGCTGCGGGAAACGGCCTCTGCGGTGCCCCAAATAACGGGACAGTAAAATGCAGCGGATCAGCGCGAGTCCTCCAGGGGAATGCAGCAACCATTGGGAGTCCTGGTGGATTCTCTGGGCCGAGCGTTGGCAATTTCCCGGTGACGGCGAATGGTGCCGCTGTCATTCCTAGCCAATGGGGACCGAGTAAGGCATTCCTACGACCGTATCTCAATCAAATTAGCGGGGTCTTCCCGAGCGTCAATTATTCGTTCACAGGGATTGTTGATGTGATGGGAGGAGCGCCTCCGCCGGGCTTCCCCGCGAATTCAAATGTTCAGACGGACCTGATGCAGTTGAATCCTGGGGACCTGATTCTGGAGTTGCCAGGAGCGCCACGGGATTTTGGAACCACCGGCGTGACTATTACGGCTCCCAGCGCCGTCGGTTGCCCGGCGGGGACTGTGCAGGTGCCGTAATGAAGACGACACTCAAGGTCTGTTCCGTTGCCCTTGTTCTCGCATCTGCGGCGATTCTGTTTGCCCAGGCGAGTAAATGGCCGATCATCCGACCGCTGGAAGAAAAGCGGGCTTTCATCAGTCCGGGGCAGAACAATGCGGATACTCCCTTCGTAGCCTTCATCAAGGACACCGACGGCGTTCCGGTCTACAAGCTGGAATGCCACAACGGGAACTATGAAGACGAATCGGAGATGAACTTCTCGGGGGATTTCCAGTGCGCGTTGTTTGCGGTGAAAGGGACAACCCGCATGAGTGGCAATCTGCTGGCCGCAGACACCAAGAACGAGTTAAGCACGGACTGGTGGAATCGGGGCAGAATGCGTGCAGCCCAGCTTCGAGGGGAATGCCTCAAGTTCCCGGAGTACAGCACCGACCGGCGTTTTAAGCTCAGGGGAATGCTCCTCACGCTGCGCTTTACCGACGTGAAGTGGGGTCCACGCAAGGATCAGCAAAAGGAGCCTGCGTTAGCAGGATTTACCTTCATCCTCAAAGCCGTCCCGGAAGAATCGGCACAGAGTTCCAGAGCAGAGTTGCCAACTGGTCCAACGCCGCCAACAGCCTGCTATCCGTGAGTCGATGGTCATCCGTCCGCTGGTTTCGGAGTCGGACCTCCGATTCCACAAGCAGCCTACGAAGTGACGAATTATACGTGCAGGTGAGCAAAGTGATGAATAAGACCTATGAACTCGTCTGCCAGTTGCCCGCCCAAGCAGCTTCAGAGCGAATCCAAGGCCTTCTATCAAAAGAGGGTGTTGAGTACAGGGCTGCCAATCTCTCCATTGCCTCCACACGAACTCCGATTGTTGTGTTCTCGATTCAGCCGAAGCTATATAGTCACAGCAACTGGGTTGGTGTAAATCCATTCGTCTATGTCAGCGGTGTCAACGTGCGATTCGAACCAGCCGACGGCGGGAACACAAAAGTTACTGTTTGTGTCCATCGGCGTCGGGTGTTCCTATTTGCCGCGTTGGGGATCGCGTCCGGCCTCCTGGCGGCACGTGCCATGCCGGAACCGGCAGGTGCACTCTTTTTCATCGGATTCACCTGTGCAGTGTGGTTCGGCATAGTGTCCTTCCTTGGCGGCTATTTAATCAAAAAGGAAATTGGTGACTACCTAAAGGTTCCAAGTAGCGCAGCAGGCGAGTTTTGACTGCCCGGTGCCCCATTCAAGCCGTCTTTAGGCTTGAGTGGGGAAGGTTGGGGCTGTCTTACATACCGCTTTTGAAATGTTGCCTATGACGCGGCGGGCGATCTGTTGGGCGACGGCATAAACACCTACCAGTACAATGCGGATGGGATGCTGACGGCGAGCAGTGGAGCGCAGTATGTGTACGATGCGCTGAACCAGCGGGTGGAGAAGACCGTGGGCGGCGCGGCGACGGAGTATGTCTACTTCCAGGGCAGAGTGCTGGCGGAACTGAATCCCGGCACTAGCGCGTGGACGGACATGATCTATGCCAACGGTTCGATGATTGCGGAGGTGGCGGGCAGCCAGACGGCGACGCCGGAGTACCGGCTGCTGGACCATCTGGGATCGCTGGCGGTGCAGACGGACAACAGCGGCAATGTGATGGGAGCGAATGTGTTTCTTCCCTTTGGGCAACTGGTGTCGTCCACGACCAACGACGCGTTTCAGTTCACCGGGCTGGAGCAGGACACGGAGAACTCGAGCGACCATAACCCGGAAAGATGTTTCTTAATCTGAACCCTGCATTCCGATGGCGCGCTAAGTCTTCCTGTGTCGAACAGGAGTCTTCGATCTCTGCTACTCGAGAATGCGCCTCACTTGAAAAGAATGTCGGCTCACCGATGTCCCCGTCTGCCAGATTTATTGCTGGAATCGGTATTCTTCTATTTGTCATCGTCGCCGTGTGTGCAAGTCTGCACGCTCAGGAACGGCAACCACTCTCAGCGATGCAGATTGTGAATCAGATGGTGCAGGCAGAAACTGTGGCATGGAGAAGCCGCCAGTACTTCTTATACAGAAAGGAAGAAAGGTCGAACCGAACAAAGGGCCACCTTTGGGAGGAGGTAGTGGTCGAAACCTCGGATGGGCCGATGTGGCGTCTAATCTCAGAAGATGGCAAGCCGTTATCCAACAGCCAAAAGAAGGCGGAAGATAAACGCATCGCATATCTGGCGAACCATCCGGGCGAATTCCGCCGGGAAAATCTGAGACGTAAAAATGATGAGGCACGAATGCCTGACTTGCTGAGAGAACTCCCAAAAATCTTTCTGTTCAAGAGCGTAGGTTCTAAAGGAGACTATACCCGCATCGCTTTTCAGCCGAACCCTTCGTTTCAGGAGGAGAGCTATCAGGACCGCGTGGTTCACGCGATGTCAGGCACGCTGCTCATCCACACCACGGACATGCGTCTATGCGGACTTGATGTAGACCTCGACCATAATGTGTTGTTTGGTTTTGGTCTCCTAGGCGAGGTGAGTGACACGACCCATTTTTCCCTCGCTCGCGAAGAAGTCACTCCTGGGCATTGGGGAACGACGAAAATCCGCGTGCATCTGGATGGAACCATCCTGCTTATGAAGAGCATCTCCCGCGATGTGGACTCTTCGCAGTACGGTTTCAGGCTGGTTGCAAATGATCTAACTGTGGCAGAGGCGGCCGAGCTGGTCCGTTCAAATAATTTCTAGGTTTGCTTGATTTCTCTCTTCCTGCATGCGACACGAGAACAACTTTGAATGAAAGCGAGGCGCAAACTTTGACTGCGGTTCGATGATTTGTTACCTTACGAAATAGCTACACTCCGCATTCAACACTCCTCAGTAGCTCAATGGCAGAGCATTCGGCTGTTAACCGAAGGGTTGTAGGTTCGAGTCCTACCTGAGGAGCCAAACAATCAACAACTTGCAGACTCCCTCCTTGACGACTTGGAACCGTTTGGAACCGTTGTGATCGGCACAACGTTCCCGCCCGCTTCCAAAACTGCCTGTGTCCGCTTGTTCAACGCCTCCATCACGCTTGCGGGAATGGCCTGCATGTAGACATTCCCTGTCGTCTTGATGTCAGCGTGACGCAGGATGCGCTGGGCATCCTTGAGCGTGCCGTACCTCTGCAAATCCGTTCCCAACGTGCGCCGCAACACCTGAAAGGTAATCAGCCGCTTCGGAATTCCGAGTTTTTCCGCGATGGGATAAATCCGCCAACGCAGGAAGTTCTTTCCCTGGCGCGGCACATCTTTCCCCGTCCGTGCTCCCCTGCCGAAAGTGGGAAACATGAACGCCTCCGGTGATGGATCGTCACATTCCAGGAACCATCTCTCGATGATCTTCCGAATCGGTTCTGGAACCGGAATGGCTTCGCGGCTTGCTCCCGTCTTCATCTTCCCGGCGAAGAACTGGCCTTCATGGACTGTTCCGTAGGGTACGAGATGATCGCCTTGCCAGGACTTCCATTGCAGACCAAGGACTTCGCTGGTGCGAGTTCCACAGAAGATTCCGATTGAGAACAAACACAAATCGTGCAGGTCTGTGATCATCCTCAACAGGGCTGCCAACTGCTCCTGTGTCAGCGTCGGTCGTTCTACCGCCTTCGTGTCCGGCATCTTCATGTCTTCTCCGGGATCGTCGATGAGAAACTTGAGCTTCCGCGCCGTTCGCAGGATCGCTTTGAGATTGACGTAAGCATGTCGGACTACAGAGTCCGAATAGTTTTGCGCCAATTTATTCAGAACGACCTGCAAATCGAACGTGTTCAGAGTTCGCAGAGGTTTTGTGCCGAGCGCCGAGACCAGATACCGCTCGATCTCGTACTCGGTTGTCTTTTTCGTTGCTGGACGCCACCGCCCGCTGCGCATCGGTAGAAACCTCTCTTCGACAAACCAGCGAAACGTCACCGAATCGTCGCATGCCATCGGTGTTGCTGCCGAGTCACGGCCATTTTCGTGTTGAATGATTTTGGCGAGCATCGCTTCCGCCTCGAATTTGCGTAGTTTAGCTTTGGTGCCCAATACCACCTTGCGTGTTTTTTCAACCTCCTTTCCCTCCTGGTCTCGCAGGTATACACGAAATTTTCCATACCACTTTTTCTCCCGTGACCCCATCGGATACACGGTGCCTTTCTGATAGACCATTGCCATGTTGTTCTCCTGTTCTGGTCCCGAACAGTTTGGTCGCGGAGAACGGTTCTATTGAACCATTGTTTCAGCGATGTTTAAAGTTCTTTTCGGTCTCAAGTTTTGCAACGAACTCCTGCACGTCCGCCCAGCGGAAACGCACCAGTGGGCCAAGCTTGATGGCCGGGATTCGCGGATTGCGCCGCGTGGCATGATCGCGCAGCCAGCGCTCGGAGA
>JAJYGR010000277.1 GCA_021790655.1 Acidobacteriota bacterium
CGGAACAACCTTCTCCGTTTTCCTTCCATACCAGAACACTCCGGCTGCCTGACCCTACTGACGGTGGAGCATTTTCAGACCAAGTGTTAACAAAACTCGGGGTGCCCCATCCTTTGTGCGTCCTTTGCACAAAGGATGGGAGAGCACGACTCTTTCCCCAACCGTCAATACCCCCAATAGAAAATGCCCTAATGCGCAGCCACCGAGGTAGGCTTGCTTTGCGTCGGCACGCCTCCCGAAACAACTGCGGGCATAGTTTCGCTTTTGGTCCCGGCAGTCTGGATTGCTTCCGCAGAGGAACCTGTCGCAGGGAATGGAGCTTCGCCGGGAAACGTTTCGTCTGGGTGGTCGGCGATGGCGGCCCGCATAAAACTTATCCAGATTGGCAAAGCGGCACGCGCGCCAGTCTCTTTTTCGCCAAGACTCTGGCGATCATCGTAACCCACCCACACGCCGCAGGTGACGGAAGGCGAGAAGCCTAAAAACCACGCGTCGGTAAAGTTGTTCGTCGTGCCGGTTTTACCTCCAAGGGGATGATGCAACTGGCTGGCTGCCCCTCCCGTTCCCTGGTGGATGACGGCTTCAAACAGTGGCATCATCAGCCGCGCGGTATTGGCGTCGGTGGAGACGTGAACATCAGGCGCATCGTCCCACAATACTTCCCCATCGGCTGTTGTCACCTTATGCACAAAATGCGGCGTCATACGAATGCCATCATTCGGAAAGCTGCTGTATGCGGCCACCTGCTCATAAAGGCTGATCTCTGCCGCGCCTAGCGCGATAGGAAGAAACGCGGGAATGTTCGTCGTGATGCCGAAGTGGTGCGCGGTCGCAATTACATTGCGAATCCCAACACGCTCCGCAAGTTTGAGCGCAGGGATATTGCGCGAGTCCGCAAACGCCTGCAGCAGGGTAATGTTTCCCTTGTAGCGGTTGTCGTAATCATGCGGCGAGTAGGCCCCTGACGCGGTGTGAAAAGTGACCGGAGCATCGAGGATCCTGCTGTCCGGCTTCTCCCCTGCCTCCATAGCCGTGGTGTAAACATACGCCTTGAAGGACGATCCGGTCTGACGCTCTGATTGCGTCGCTCGGTCGTATTGCGAAAGATTGAAGTCGCGTCCGCCGACCATGGCGAGCACATCTCCGCTGGCATTGTCGACCGACATCAAAGCGGCCTGCACGCCAGAGTCCTGCTCCAGAGATGCCTGTAATGGCGCGGGGACCAGCGGACTGCCACTCTGCGGCGATAGAAGATGCACATAGACGATATCGCCGGTCTGGAGAAAGTCCGATCCCAGTTTATTTTTCGTCCACGCCCAGCCCTGCGGGGCAAGGACCGCGTTCTGATGATTGCCGACGCGCACGGTCACTTCATAGGGCAGCACCTCGGTCACGACCCCGTGAATATAGTCCCCGGGAGCAGCCTCCATATTCCAGTCCGGATGATGAAATGCTTCTATCGAACTGCCCGCGGCAATCACGTTCAGCAGATGTCCATGCCATCCTCTGCGGCGTTCGTAGGCGGCCAACCCGTCCAGCACGGCCTGATTTGCAGCCAGTTGCAGCTTCATATCAAGCGTGGTGTAAACGCGCAGGCCGGACTGATGCACCATGTCGGAGCCGAAGCGCTGGTCCAACTCTCGACGCACCTCCTCCACAAACCAGGGAGCGACAGTGTTCGGCGGCGGCTCAATATGCAAACCCAGCGGGGTCGCTTTGGCGGCAAAGGCCTGATGCGCGGTGATCGCGCCATCTTCCAACATCGCATTCAATACGCGATTTCTGCGCTCCAGCGCCCGTTCGGAATGGACGATCGGGGAGTAATACGAAGGTCCGCGCGGCAAGGCCGCCAGCAACGCCGCTTCCGGCAAAGTCAGGTCGCGCGCATGTTTGCTGAAGTAATACTCCGCGCCCGCCTCAAATCCATACACGCCCTGGCCCAGATAAATCTGGTTCGCATAGAGTGTGAAAATCTGCTCCTTGGTAAAGTTCCGTTCAATTTGGATGGAAAGCAGCACCTCCTGCAACTTGCGGCGGAAAGAACGTTCCGGCGACAGAAACAAATTCTTGGCCAGTTGCATGGTCAGCGTCGAGGCGCCCTGAGCGCGCCTTTCGGAGGTCAGATCGCGATACGCCGCGCCCGCCACGCGAAACAGGTTGACTCCCCAGTGGCTCTCAAAGTTTTTGTCCTCAATCGAAATGACTGCGTGCCGCAACACCGGAGGAATATCGTCGTAGCCCACGACGATGCGCCGCTCCAGCGCAAAGGAACCCACCTGCGCGCCATGGACGTCATACAACACCGTCGTCGTGTTGGGTCGATACCGTTCCAGTTCTTCAATTTGAGGAAGATCGACGGTGTAGATCAGCATCAGTCCGCTGAGTGAGCCGAACATTGCCGCCAGTATCGCAAGAATGACGAACGCCGCCGAACCCGCCACTTTCTTGCGCCGACTGGGAGGCGGCCGAAAAGTGACGCGGCGATCCCGATAGACCCGGCGATTTGGGAAGGATGCCTTCTGTTCTGGCGTTTTAATGGTCAAGGAAGACCTGCTGCGCAGCACGATTCAAATACAGTCATCGTACTTATCCTAAAGGGAGTGCAAGTGCCTGCCCACTTAGAATTTGTGAGAGGCGAACATTTCTTCAAGACCTTCCCACCAAACTTTCTTC
>JAJYGR010000218.1 GCA_021790655.1 Acidobacteriota bacterium
CGCGCCCAGTTTGAGCTCGGCAAGCAGCGCATCGTTGTGGTGAGTCAGCTTGCGCAGTGTGTTGCCGTCGAGTGCATACACTTCGTCCGCTTTGGAGTCCGTGGACCAGAGCAGCGCGGTATGTCCGGCCTTTGCGTTGGATCCGCGAGCGACACCAGGTAGATCGACCAGTCGCTTGACCGCTCCGGTGGAGACATCGACGCTGGCTGGATATTGATTGCGGTCGTCTTCGACAAGAACCGTGATGGATTTTCCATCCGGCGTAAAACTCGGTGAAGAAACTGCGCGATCCAGTTTGGTCGTCAGGAGTTTCGGAGGCGCGCTGCCATCGGCTGCGACGATGCCCAGCGTGTTTTCGCTGTACTCCCAGTACTTGGGTTCGCTGCCTTCCAGAAATGCAATCGATTTGCCATCCGGACTCCAAGCAATGTGTCCACCGTCCTCACCAGGAAAGGTGGTCAGCTTGCGTGCCGACGATCCTGGCTTCGCAGCGACAACAAAAACGTCCGTGTTGATGGTGCGGTCCGGATCCGCATCGTGGTTGCTGACGAAGGCGATCCGCGACCCATCGGGAGACCAGACAGCATTGCTTTCGTTCACCTTTGTATCGGTTGTCAGCTTTTCGAGCTTGTGCGTAGCAACGTCCCACAACCAGAGCTGCGTGTAACTTTTGTCCGTTAGATAGCCTTGAATGTCCTGCTTGAAGTGATACCGGTCGATCACAATCGGCTTGGGTTTTTCTGCTTTCTTATCTTTGCCAGCTTTGCTGTCTTTTTCTGCGTCTTCATCAGGCCGAAAAGCGAGCACCAGCTTCTTCGAGTCCGGAGACCAAGCGTATGCGGAAAGATGACCCTTGACATCGGTGAGTTGATGCGCCTCTCCCCCAAGACGATCCAGCACCCACACCTGGCTGCCCTTTGCCTTGCCATGGCGGTCCGAAACGAAGGAGAGATATTTTCCGTCCGTGCTCCATTGCGGATTGCTGGACGAGTGTCCGTAGCTGTAGGTCATCTGCCTGTCCTGTTTTCCATCCCAGGAGACTTCCCATATGTCCGTCGCGTTCTTGTCGGCAGTGGTATCCACCGTACTCACGGTGTAAGCGACCCAATTGCCTTTCGGGGACACTTGGGGGCTACCCACTTGCTGAAAACGGAAGAGATCGTCCAGCGTCATCGTGTGGGTGGCAGGCTTGGTTTGAGCGAAGAGCGGAAGAGCAGACACAGTTAGAGCAAACAATAAGGTAGGAACCATAGGTCGAGACATATGCGAAAGTATAGGGCTGAAGGTGGCAAAAATATAAATTTTATTGTTTCTTTATTGATGAAAAACTGTGCGTTCTTCGTCCTTTGGCAGACGCTTCTGGAAAGGCCATTCTTTTCGGATTATCGCGCGCAATCCATAAATCAGAAGGCCTGTCAGCAATAGCAACGTGGCGAATTCGAGTTCTTTTGAAAGATTTTTTCCGTGAAACGGGACGAACAGAAAACCGGCGATGGCGAGTAGCGCGGGCAGCGGATAAAGCGGCATGTGGAAGGGGTTCGGCTGTCCGCCAAGCGTGCGGCGAAACGCGACCAGACCGACCGCCTGCAACAGAAACTGAAAGACGATTCGCGTAATGATAAGCGCGGAAATCAAATCAGGCAGTCGAAACAGGCAGAAGAAAATGGAAATTGCGCCAAGGACCAGCAGGGACACGGTAGGGAAGCGTTTCGTTTTGTGCAGGGTCGCAAAGCTGGGGAAATAATTTTTGTCCAAAGCGGCGGCATAGGGCACACGAGAATAGCCCAGTAGCACGGCAAACACCGAGGAAAAAGCGGTCCAAACAATCAGGAGTGCCATGGCCTTTCCGGCCCATGGGCCGTAGAGCCGCTGCATCAGTACGGCGATTACGGATGTGCGCGTGGCGAGAGCACCGGGTTGCATGAATTCATGCACCGGGATGACATTCAGCACGCTGATATTCATGAAAATGTAAAGCGCAGCTACCAGCAGAATAGACCAGAAAATGGCGCGCGGAATGATGCGTCGAGGATCCTTGACCTCTCCACCTAAAAAGCAAATGTTGTAATATCCGCCGTAGTTGTAAATCGCGATCAGTAGCCCGGCGCTGAAACCTCCCATGCCATGTTCCCGGGCCAGCGCGTGAACGTGCGGCAATGCAATTTGCATGTGGGACAGACCGGAAAAAATGACCCACACGATGGCCAGCAGCACGCCAACAGAAAGGACACGCGAAATGCGGCTGATGGTTTGTATCCCGCTGTAGATGAGAAAGGTGGCCAGACCACAGGCCAGCATGGCGACGAGAGAGGTTAGGGTGACCGACAGATGAATCTGGAACCAGCCGCCTGCGCGCACATCATGCACAAACCAGGAAAGATTCAGTTTCGGCCACAGATAGGCAGCGTATTGCGACAGTCCAACCGCGCCAGAAGCGGTCGACAGCGGCGCGCTGAAAGTCAACTGCCAGATGTAAAGGAACGAAAGAAGGCGTCCCCAGCGCTGCGCTCCGTAGAGTTTGTTGAGATACAGGTAGCTTCCGCCGGACTCAGGAAATCGCGTACCCAGCTCGGCCCACACCATCCCATCGCAGAGCGCGAGAATCGCGCCGAAGATCCAGCCCAGGATGGCGAGATGTCCGAGGGCCGCAACCATAAGCGGCAGCGTGATAAAGGGCCCCACGCCAATCATATTCAGCACGTTCAGGTTGATGGCCGTGGTCAGCCCGATGCCACGGACCAGCGAAGGCGCTTTCGCGTCCGGTGGTGTCGTCGGTACCGAATTGGATTGCGAATCCATTCTTAATGGCAGTACTTAAGTCATAAGATGATGCAGTGGCATGTTTTTATTGAATTGATCGCGATGAAAGTGTCAGACTAGAACTCCGTAGCTCATCAAAATGATCGCCACAACCATGCCATCCGCAAAGGTCTATGAATGAATCGAAATTCCGCTGGTAAATCCATCGCAAACGCTCTGATTTCACTGGTTGTATGCATCACGATACCAGCTTTCGCGCAAACATCGGGAAACGTACAGCCTGACCCGAATGCTCAACCGATTTCGATGGATCGCGGCTCGGCAGCGCTATGGCAAACGTTGCGTGAGCTCCACACGCGGGCCAGTCTGATTCACTTTGCCGCTCACCCCGACGATGAGGATGGGGGCATGCTGGCATATGAAAGCCGCGACGTGGGTGCGGACACGAGTCTGTTCACGCTGAATCGCGGGGAGGGCGGCCAGAACGTCATGTCATCAGCGTTCTGGGACCAGTTAGGGGTGCTGCGCACGCAGGAGTTGCTGGCTGCCGACCGCTATTATGGAGTGCATCAATACTGGTCGCGCGTCGCTGATTTCGGTTTCACCAAAACAAAAGAAGAAGCGCTTCAAAAATGGGGATACGACCGCCTGCTTTACGACTCTGTCCGTGTCGTGCGTATGACGCGTCCGCTGGTCGTTACTTCCGTGTTTGCAGGCAATGTTTCCGATGGGCACGGTCAGCACCAGGTCTCTGGCGTCATGGCGCAGGAGGTCTTTCGAGCGGCCGCCGACCCAACGGTTTTTCCCGATCAGATTCGCGCCGGGCTTCGCCCCTGGGCGCCACTCAAGGTCTACGTTCGGCTGCCATTTGCAACGGTCTCATCCAAGGGTGTGTATGACTACGCCACGGGGCGCTGGGCACCTGCCCGTTTCCACAACTATGTCGATGACACATGGATCGAAGGAAAGCCCACGGCGACAGTGGAGATACCGGAGGGCCAATATAGCCCTGCGTATGGCCGTTCTTATATTCAGATTTCACGGCGAGGTTTGGATGAACAAAAATCGCAGAACGGCGGCATCGGCGTACCTCCGGCGGGGCCGGTCTCCGTCGGATACCACCTGTATGCATCGCGAGTTTCCAGCAGTCTCCACGAGACGAACTTCTTTGACGGAATCGATGTCTCTCTGGCTGCAATCGCGAATTACGCTCCAGCCAATCAGTCTGGATGGATACGCGATCGACTCCTGTCTATCGATGCTCTGGTGGACGAGTCCATCCGGAATTTTTCCATCAATACGCCTGAGAAAATTGCGCCAACACTCGCCAAAGGTCTTCTGCAAACGGAGCAGCTCATCCAGCAAGTGCAACAAAAACCTCTGCCAGAAGATGCACGTTACAACATTCTGCATGAGCTAGATACAAAGCGCATGCAGTTCAACACGGCGTTGGTGCAAGCTTTGGGCCTCACGATGACGGCTGCCGTTTCGAACGAGAATCCGTCCCGAAGAATGGGGCCGTACTATGCTCCTCCCGAGACATTTCAGGCAGCCATCCCAGGACAGGAATTCAGCGTGCAGGTGCACATGGCGGACCAGGGAACGGACCCCGTAACCATTAAAAATGTGCGTCTGATTACAGCGCCGGATAAAGACTGGACGCTGCATCCGCAAGGGGCCATCCCAAACGCGTTGACTGCTGGCGAGGCTGAAAATGTGCGCTTCTCGGTGAAAGTATCGAGCGACGCCACCATTACCAAGCCGTACTACACGCGCCCAAATATCGAGCAGCCCTACTACAACATCGCAGACCCCGCGTATCTCAATCTTTCAACCATGCCCTATCCCTTGTCTGCGCGGGCAACGTTCACCTATATGGGAGCAGAGGTTCATCTGGAGCAGGTCGTGCAGACGATGCATCGCATCACAGGGCAGGGGCCGGTCGTCAATCCGATGATCGTCGCGCCTGCAATTTCCGTCTGGGTGTCTCCCCATGCCGGCATTGTGCCGATGATCAGCAAATCTTTTCAGATCACTGCGCTGGTCCATAGCAACGTCAAGGGACCGGCCTCGGGAACAGTTTCGTTAAAGCTGCCGAAGGGATGGACCGCGCAACCTGCCCAGGCCCAATTCAGTACCAGCAAAGATGGTGACGAGCAGAACATCAGCTTTGAAGTTGTACCCAAAGCAGTCGAGGCAAAGCCGTATATTTTGACTGCCGAGGCCACCTATCTGGGCCATACTTACACTGCAGGATCAACCCCAGTTGGCTACATAGGACTTCGCCCGTATCCGTACTATCGCGCCGCGTCCTATCAGGCGACTGGAGTGGACATTCATCTACCGCCCGGGATGAAGATCGGATACATCACGGGCACAGGAGATAACGTTCCTGCCTCGCTCGAAGACCTTGGTATTCAGGCGAATTTTCTGTCCGCGGAAGACATCGCAACCGGCGATCTGCACAGTTTCAATGCAATCATCCTCGGGGTGCGCGCTTACGCCGCGCGTCCGGAACTTAAAACCTACAATGCGCGGCTGCTGGAATATGTGCGGCACGGCGGCACTTTGATAGTGCAGTACAACACGCAGGAGTTCGACCATAACTACGGGCCATATCCGTACCAGCTAAGCGGAGATCCGGAAAAGGTGATCGATGAAACTTCCAAAGTCATTCTGCTGCAACCGAACTACCCAGCGTTGACCTGGCCGAACAAGATCACTGTGCATGATTTCGACGGTTGGATTGAAGAACGTGGTCACGGTTTCATGCACGATTGGGACCCGCGCTACACTGCTTTGACCGAAACCCATGACCCGGACCAGGTTCCGCAAAGAGGAGGACTACTGGTGGCCTCTTATGGGAAAGGATTTTATGTGTACGCCGGATTTGCGTTTTACCGCCAACTGCCGGAAGGTGTGCCAGGGGCCTTTCGTATTCTGGCGAACCTGCTCAGCCTTTCCAGCAATGCGGAAATGAAAAAGCTGCCGACGGCAGGCATGAAGTAGCGATATCAACCAGCAGTCGGTAGTGTGACTCGGAAGACAGACCCAACCGTCGGCGTGCTTTTCACGCTGATGGTTCCACCATGTTTCTCGACGATCCATCGGGCAATCGATAGTCCCAATCCAGCGCCGCCAGCGCCGCGAGTGCGCGACTTGTCGGCGCGATAAAACCGGTCGAAAATGTGAGGCAGGTCTAGCTCCGCAATCCCGATCCCAGTATCACGGACCGTCAGTGTGATGTCTCTGTCCGTGGCTTGCAGGGAAATCTCCACGCGGCCATGTTCCGGTGTATATTTCACGGCATTGTCAATCAGAACCAACAAAACGCGCCGCAGGGCAGCTTCATCTCCACGCAGGCAAACGGGCTGCGAGGGCACGATAACGGACCATGTGAGGTTGTTCGCTTCCGCAAGTGGCTGCATCATCGTGGTGGTGGTATGCGCCAGCTCGGTCAGGTTGCAATTCGAGAAGTGGAGCGTTTCCGCGCCAGCGTCGGCACGCGCCAGCAACATCAACTCTTCGAGCAGCGCGGAGGTTTCTTCCAACTCGCGCAGACTGGCTTTGAGCGCGGCGCGGTATTCCTCCGGATGGCGGTTGCGCCGCAGCAAGAGCTCCGTGCGTGTGCGCAGGAGTGCGATGGGTGTGCGCAGTTCATGGGAAGCATCCGCCGTGAACCGCGTGATGCGTTCAAAGCCTGCCTGAAGACGATCGAGCATTCGATTCAATGTGAGGGCCAGACGATGCAGTTCATCCTCTGCGCGCGGTACTTCCAGCCGCGTGGAAAGGTCGCCGGGATGGATTGTCTCTGCGGCTGTAATCATGGAACGCATTGGTGCAAGCGCGCGTCCGGCGATCCAATAGCCACCGCTGGCAGCAAGAAGAAGCAGCAATGGAATCGCAATCCATAGCGTGCTTTTCACTTGATAGATTGCCTCAACAAAATCGCGGACTGGAATGGCAACCATGACAATGTAGTTCGGGGATGCGGGCATACTCTGCACCAGGACGCGAAGAGGATGGCTCGCAAGGTACACCGTAGTGGGTTGGCCGCTGGATTTCGTCATGAGGTCCGGGACATGCATGCGATCCATCGCATAGGAGCGATACACGACCTGCCCGTCACGGCCCCATATTTCCAGCAGCGTCAGGTCCGGCGCCAGCTCCACATCTTCATCCAGATCGTGACGCAAAGCAGACGGTGATTTATTTTCATCTTCATTGGCGATCTGCTGCACTGCCGCCATGTGCGCGCGCAGTTGATTGTCCACAGTGCGATGCATCGCATGATGAAGCTCGCCCATAAGAAATAATGAAAAGGCCAGCAGCCCCGCCGCCAGAATAGAAAAATACCAGAGCGTGAGTCGCAGCCGGATTGGGAAGGACTTCATGGCCTGCTCCCGGCTGGGGTCTCGCGGTCCTCCAGGACGTACCCGACACCCCGCGCGGTATGGATCAGTCTGGGGCGAAAGTCTTTGTCTACTTTGTTTCGGAGCAGCGAAATAAAAGCGTCCAGCGTGTTGTCTTCGACGGGATCGTCAAATCCCCACACTGCATCCAGAATGGCCGAGCGCGTCAACACGCGACCTATGCGGCGCAGCATGTATTCCAGCAGACGGTACTCCGTGGCAGTGAGTGAGATGGTGCGTCCAGAGCGCGTCACGCGCTGCGTAGCGGGATTCAGCTCAAGATCGGCAAGATGCAGCAATACAGGGGTGGGCTGAGCGCCACGCCGCGCGATGGCCCGCAGCCGGGCCAGCAACACGGCAAATGCAAAGGGCTTTGTCAGATAATCGTCCGCGCCTGCGTCCAGTCCGCGTGTAATGTCGGGAATCGCGTCGCGCGCAGTCAGCATTAGGATCGGCACTTCGCAATGCGCGGCCCGCAGCCGTCGCGCCACTTCAAATCCATCGGCCTTGGGCAGCATTACGTCCAGCACAATAGCGTCAAATTCATAACTGCGGGCCAACTCCACAGCCGCGATGCCATCGGCAGCCACGCATACTGTGTGGTTTTCCTCGGTCAGCCCCTGTTCGAGCAGGCTGGCCATCGCAGGTTCGTCTTCGGCAATTAAAATACGCATATAGCGAAACAGGCATCTTAGGAATAGCTTGAACTGAGTCGCGGCCACTCGTTCGTATCCTAACAGTGCAGAGAGAGGATGCATGGCCGGAGTTCGCGAAGAAATCCACGCACTGCCGCCATTTTTCTGTCCTTGCCTGCGGATGCTACACTCATGAGTTTTCAGGGACAGAAAATTTTCTAGCAGAGGTGCATCGTGGCGGCAATGGCGGAACAGACTCTCAACACGGCGGGCCTGAAATATCTAACAGAGGATGAAAAGCTGTTCCAAGACAGCGTCCGTCAATTTGCTCGCGAGACCATCGGCCCTCTGGTGCGCGAGATGGACGAGCACCAGAAGATCGATGCATCCTTGATACGCCAGCTTTTTGAACTGGGCCTGATGGGAATTGAAATCCCAGAAGCCTACGGCGGCGCTGGAGGCACTTTTTTTGAAGCGATCCTCGCAGTGGAAGAAATCTCCGCGGTCGATCCGTCCGTCGGCGTGCTTGTCGATGTGCAGAACACGCTGGTCATCAATGCGCTGCTGCGCTGGGGGACCGAGAAACAGAAGCAACAGTACCTGCCGCGTATGGCGAAAGAATGGGTGGGCGCCTATGCGCTCAGTGAGGCAGGTTCCGGCTCCGATGCCTTTGCCTTGCAGGCGCGCGCAGAAAAAAAAGGCGACCATTATGTACTGAACGGACAGAAGCTCTGGATCACCAATGGCAAAGAGGCCGAGCTGTTTATCGTGTTTGCGACGACCGATTTGTCGGTAGGCTACAAGGGCATCCACGCTTTTCTAGTGGAGAAAAGTTTCCCAGGATTCACGCTCGGGAAAAAAGAAGACAAGCTCGGCATCCGCGCCTCCAGCACTTGCGAGGTATTTTTGGAAGACTGCAAAGTACCTGCGGAAAATTTGCTGGGCGAGGCAGGGAAGGGCTACAAGATCGCCATTGAGACGCTGAATGAAGGCCGCATCGGGATTGGCGCGCAGATGCTGGGGCTGGCCCAGGGCGCATGGAACCACGCCGCCCGTTATGCCAAAGAGCGCAAGCAATTCGGCAAGCCAATTGCTGACTTTCAGGCAGTGCAGTTTCAACTCGCCGAGCTGGCGGTCGAGATTGAGGCGGCGCGGCTGATGGTTTATAACGCTGCCCGGCTGAAAGACGCCAAGCTGGATTTTGTGAAGGAAGCTGCGATGACGAAATACTTTACCTCGCAGGTGGCCGAGCGCGTCGCCAGCCAGGCGGTGGAGGTTTTCGGTGGCTACGGATTTGTGAAGGACTACCCGGTAGAAAAGTATTTTCGCGACTCTAAGATCGGCAAGATTTACGAAGGCACTTCCAATATGCAACTGGCGACGATTGCCAAGATGGTGCTGTAGCAGTCGCCCAATCTAAAACGAAATAAGCGATCTTCATAGAGAAGCTCGCCTATTTTTTCTCCTGCTGCTCCGCGCCCAGGGCAACTACAAAATATTGGGCTGGACTGTCACCGGAATTGCGCACCGCATGTTGCACGTTGGACGCAACGTAAGCCACAGAACCAGGCCCGATGCGCGAGGTCATTCCGTCCAGGGTCACATCCAGAACGCCTTCGCGCATAAGAAAGATTTCCTCATGGATATGGTGATGTGGAGGGTGCGGTCTAGCGCCCGGTGACAGAGTCGTTTCATGGATCTCAACAGGAAATCCGGAATGTGTAATTCCATCCAGAACTGGTCGGAATTGATTGCCACCGTGACCATGCACTGGCATGTCCGCAAAAGGAAATGCCGCCGACTGTAGGACGTGTTTCTCTCCGGATTGTCCGAGTGCATTCCCCGAAACTGTCGCGAGCAAGGCTGGCAACATCTGACACAACTGTCTTCTTGTAACGCTCATGGGAATCTCCAGTCGGTCGGCTTTCGTAGCCATCTGAAGGTGATGGGTCACTCTGGCTTCGTAAACGGTCCTGCCTTGATGCTGCCATCCTTCTGCTTCAGCAAAATCTGCACCTTGCCCTCGGCTGCTTCCAGGTCCGACTTGCAGGCATTCGACAGCTTGACACCTTCTTCAAACAGGCGCACAGATTCTTCCAGCGGCAGGTCCCCGCGTTCCAGTTTGCCGACGATCGCCTCCAGTTGCTTCAGGGACTCTTCAAAGCTTGCCAAGTTTCGCTCCTGTCTTCGGTATCGCTCCCGTATTCGCTTCCATTTTGCCTGAAGCAGACGGATCGTGCAGCACGCTGTCCAAGACGGCCAGAGCAGCCGGATAACGTCCGGACGGCGCGCTCACCTGCACGCCCTGCACCATGCCACGCGCCTCGGCCAACATTTCCTGTGCGATGCGCACGCCTTCTGCACGGGCAATTTCCGGAGTTTCGGCGCGCTGCATGCGCAGAAGTATGTCGTCCGGCACGAAGACTCGCAGATCGTTGCGCATAAATTCCGCATTACGCAGACTGATCAGGGGCCAGATGCCTGCCAGAACGGGGATGCGAAACTGCTCGATGCGTTTGAGGAACGCTTCCAGCAATCGCATGTCGAAGACGGGCTGCGTGATGGCAAACTCCGCTCCGGCTTCAACCTTGTAGGCGAAGCGACGCACTTCATTGTCAATGTCCGGCACCCCGGGATTGGCCGCCACGCCCACGGCGAAACCTGTCGATGCCCCGATTGCGTTGCCGCCAATGTCCAGCCCGTAATTCAGGTTACGCGCGATATTCACAAGACCAATGGCATCCACGTCGAACACAGCGGTCGCATCGGGATAGTTGCCCAGCTTGGGCGGGTCGCCTGTCAGGCAAAGAATGTTGCGCAGGCCGAGCGACGCAGCGCCCAGCAAGTCCGACTGGATACTCAGCACATTGCGGTCGCGGCAGGTGTAGTGGAGAATGCTTTCGATACCAACCTGCTGCTGGATTTGCAGGCAAAGACTCAGCGCGCTCATACGGGCCGAAGCGCGTGGCGAGTCCGGAACATTGATACCTTCGACTCCATGTTGCGCCAGCATGGCCGCTGCTTCCAGTTCCTTCTGACAACTGATACCACGGGGAGGAACAATCTCCACCAGTGCGATAAATTTTCCAGCGGCCAGATCGGCGCCAAGCTTTGATCGCTCCGCCAGCGGCGGAGGTTCGACAGAATTTTGCACGGCAGCTGGCGTTGCGCTCACCGTACTCGTTTTGCGAGCGTCGAGTGCCCGCAGGGCGGAACGCATCGCTCGGATGTGGTTCGGAGTGGTGCCGCAGCACCCGCCGATGAACTGCACGCCTGCCTGCGCAAATTTGCGCACAAAACTGGCCATGTATTCCGGCGAGCAGAGATAAATATTACGGCCATCGACGGCGCGAGGCATGCCCGCATTAGGCATCGCCGCCAGTGGCAGGGAAGTGGCCGACCGCATACGCTCAATGGCGCTCAAAATAGTTGCCGGGCCAGCGCTACAGTTGCAGCCAATAGCGTCCGCGCCCCACTCCGTCAATTTTCTTGCGGCAGTCTCAGGAGAAGATCCGTCCAGTGTGTTGCCTTCTTCATCGATCGTCATCATTGCGATGACGGGCAGACCCGGAGCAGCTTCGTGGGCTGCCAATATCGCCTGATGCGCTTCGCTGAGAGAGGTCATGGTCTCGATGGCCAGCAGATCGACGCCGCCTTCTGCAAGCGCGTGGATTTGTTCAGCGAAGGCCGCGCGGGCCTCTTCAAACGCAACCTTACCGAGCGGTTCAATCTGCACTCCAATGGGCCCAACGGAGCCTGCTACATACGCCTGCGTTGCCGTCTTTTCGTGCAACTGTTCGACGGCGTGCCGGGCCAGTTGCGCGCCCGCAAGATTCATTGCGTGCACCTGGTCCTGCAGTCCGTGCCGTTGAAGCCTATAACGATTGCCGCCGAAGGTATTGGTTTCGATGATCTCGGCGCCTGCCTGGAGATATTCTTCGTGTACCGCGCGAATCAAGTCGGGCTGAGAAAGATTCAATTCGTCATAACAGCGATGGATAAATACACCGCGTCCGTAGAGCATGGTGCCCATCGCACCGTCACAAAGAACGCTGCGCGTCGAAAAGAGTTTGTTCAAGATGTCTGGCATGGTCGTATGTCTGTCCGCTTATCGTAGCGGGTGTCGCGCGGAAGCGCCACATAAAGCCGTTTGGTATACACTACTCTTTCACAAAAGAACGTTGAAAGTGCCCTTGAATTGGAGCATTGAGCTTGATGAGTCGTAGTCTTTTTTTTCGGATGGCCGCGTTGGCCATCATCGCTGCAGGTGCCTTTACATTTACAGGTTGTCTAGGTACAAATTCGTTTTTTGCCAACCGGCCATTTCCTCCAAGCACTGTTCTACAGCGTGTGATGGTTGCAATCCAGAATCCCTCAATCGTGCAGACCGGCGCGTTGCAGATTGTCGATGCCCGATACGATATTCGAAACAGTGAAAATGGCTCCGTTCCGGTTTTTTTTATTAGCGGATATTCCGGGAACCTTCCCAGCTTCATTCAGAACTATCCTGAGCAGTCGGCGGGCTACGTGTATGGCTTTGGGGACGGCAGCTTTACCGGCATCAACTATGGCCAAGAGAAGGTTTCTGGCCATATCTCTGGTCTTCCTGCCCGTTCCAGCAGCGTTTTCATCACTCAGGATGGCAGATATGCGTTTGCAGCTGGTCAGGAATCACAATATCTGACGGTGGTGGATCAGGTCGCTCCAGCGGTAGTGAATCTCAATTTACCGAATGTTTATAAGGTTGCGGTGAATCCAAGCGGTTCGGTGGCGCTGGCCTTTGTGCAGAACAGCAATTACGCGTATCGCGTGATTCACCTGCAACAGCCCGACGGGACGGTGATGGCGCCTCCGACCTATCCGACGGAAAGTAGCTGGCCAAAGGCGGTCAGCCCAGTGGATTGCCAGCCTGTCAATCTGCCGCTTTACTGCGTAGTTCCAGTCCTGGACCAGAATTCCAACCCGATCGCATTCGATCGTCCGTACAACACCATTTTCTCTTCTGACGGCACGACCGGCTGGTTATTGAACTGCGGTCCGGAGTGTGGTGGCCAACAGTCCAGCGTCAGCTTTTTAAGCGTCGGAGCACTTGATATTTACAATTTTCCCGGCAGCACCTATCCGGCGCCAAGCTTGCAACCCTCCCCAACCGCGCCCACAGAGCTGCGAAGAGTTCCTGTGCCCGGTGGGGCGACCATGGCGTTATAT
>JAJYGR010000131.1 GCA_021790655.1 Acidobacteriota bacterium
CCTTTTGACACTACGGGGCCACCAATGCAAAAGCCCCAGTTGGGCAAAACAACTGGGGCTTCCTCTCTCTACCTCCGAAAAATCATCCTACCAAATCTTCCTCCCGGAACCCGCCTGCGGCGATGATGTCAAAAGCAAAACCCGCCTGCGGCGATGATACTGATTTGTCTTCCTGGAAGCGGCCACTGTTCAGATTTATTCACTTTTACGTGCGCGCCAACACTTGTTCACCTCCTTGCGCGCTTTGTCCGTCGCAAGCGGCGTCCATTCGGTGACGACGTAGAAGTTGGCTGGGATCTTCAGCAGGGCGTCCAGCACCAAGGGCCGCGTCTCTGTGATCGCCTCTTTCATGGTCAGCACGCGAACGAAGTGATCGCCAATCCGCAGATGGTCGCGCTCCGCTTCGATGTTGGAATTGGCAACCTGATAGTCGAGGAACTGCGTGGACTGCGGCTTGCCCGCGATGCGCCAGTCGTCATAGTTGAGCAGCCGCCGGAAGAAATGCAGTTGGCCTTGCTGGTCCTGCACTTCAACCTGCATGAAATCGGCAAGCTGCCGAATGAATGCCTGGACGCGCTGTTCCAGCCGTGCGAGGTCCTGTTCAATTTGCGAGCGCAGCAGCGTCTTCATGCTGCCGTTGGTGAATTGCGCTTTCAGTTCATCAATGGCTCCAGCGGGATCGTGGAAGAGCCGGACCATCGCTGCGCCCAGTCCGCTCTTCGACCGCGCACCTTCGAGCAGGATGCAATAGAAAATTTCAACCTGATAAAGATGGTCGCGCTTCGCCTCGAAAAACTGCCGCCGCTGGTCGATGGCGGCTTCCACAATAGGGTCGTCATACCTGCGGAACGGAATCTCCGGGCGGTTCGACTTAAAGAGATATTGATAGACATGGAAACCAGGGCCGAACGCTTTGAGCGCCGCCTCCAACCGCTTCACGGCATATTCTTGTTGTCCTGAGTCCAGACTCTCGTAGTCCACGCCGCGAACGCGCAACACCCTGCCGAGATCGCCGCTCTTCGTCAGAAATGTCGTCTCATTCCAGAAACCATAGAGGTTGAGATGGTCGTTGAGCGATGCCGCTTCCTTCCACGGCTTGATTGTTTTGTCGATGCGGAACATCAGACCACCTCCACGCGCGGGATGCTCTGCTTGGCGGCGTCATAGCGCAGTTTGTAGCGTTCCGCCCTCGCCAGAATCCGCAGAAAGGCCGGATCGCTGGTCGTCACCCAATGGCCGAAGGCATAGCCGCCAATGAAGACAGCAATACCGGCCAGGATGGAATTGAAAAGATTGAACGCGCCCACTGCACCGACACATACGAAGTAGAACAATGTGCGCTCGACGCCCAAATAAGTGAGAGGCTTATGCAGGCTCTTGAAGACCCGGTTTGTCCGTTTGGGTTGCGGCTTCACGTCTGCCATAAACCCCTCATATGCTCGCTGTGGCGGTTGGTTGCGATTGGTTGGGTGCTTACACACCCCAGAGCCAGCTCAGGACGTTCACAGCGAGAACGGCAATACCAGTTCCGGCGGCGACACCGGCCAGCGCCTTCTTCGCGCCCGGTTCTCCATGCGCAAACCCATAGCCGCCGATAACAATCGCAATCAGGCTGGCGACCCTCGCGACCGTTCCGGTGAAGAGCATTTCAAGTGCGGTAAATCCGGTATCGAAAGGCGAGCCGCCGACTTGTGCGAAAGCGGCCAAGGGGAAGATCAGCGGAAGGACAGTTATCAGGATGGTCGGCCACCAGTTCGCGCGTCGATTCTTCGGAAGAATCCCGCGCACATAGCGGAATCGAAATGAAGTGAACATCGGCACCTCCAACGGCTGTTTTCAGCCGCGATATGCCGTGAGAGTAGGAACCAATTCAGCATTTGTCCAATACTTATTACCGATGGGGCCATCGCTGCCGCCGATGACCCGCGAAGGCCCGGAAACATTCAGCCAAACATGCGGAGCTGCACCAGGTCACGCTCAATGACTCGTCCACTGGGTCGTTTTGCTCCAGGCATTTCTTGCATATCGGTGCATAGCTTGGACAATCGATATGCGAGCAGCGGAAGCACAGGCCGCTGCTGGGCCGGGTGGCAGACGAACGCCGTCTTGATCCGCAACGGAAGACCTTCAATCCTGCGCCTGGTAAGCTCCGCATCGAGTGGAACCCTGTCTCGCAGCAGGCCGAATCCAATCCTCTCCTTAACTAGAAACTGCATCTCGGATGGCGCTTGAACGCAATCAGAGATATGCAAATCTATGCCGGCCTTGGCAAACTTTCGCATCAGTTCATCGTAGAGCAAAGGATGATGCATCCGGTCAAAGAGCACCTTCAGTCGACCTTGAACGGCCGCCCTCGGAATGCTTTTGCCTTCGGCAAGCGGATCGTCCGCCCGAAGACAAATCAGCAGTTCTTCCGTGCAAACATGTTGAATGAATAGGTCCGGTTCAGCCACCGGCATACTCACGAGCGCAGCATCGAAGCGGCCCTCGGACACCATGGCCGAAAGCGGCCCAGAGCATTCGCTGGACGGCTCAATGCTGCCTTCTGGGACGAGCTCTCTGTAACCCCTGAGCGCTTCCCGAACAAACTCGTGATTGATGAATGGAGAGTAGCCGAAACGAAGTGGTATCTGCACTCCGGAATGGATCAAACATGCATTCTGGACGGCACGGTCACGGAGCGCCAACATCTGCTTTGCATACGAAAGGAAATCGCGTCCGGCTTGCGTCAAAGCGGTTCCGGCGGGTCCGCGAACGAAAAGCTTTGCGCCCAGGCCATCTTCCAATTGTCTGATTTGAGTGCTGAGGGAAGATTGGGCGACATGGAGGCGTTCCGCCGCCCTGCCAAAATTGCACTCTTCCGCGATCGCAACGAAATAACGGAGGTGACGGAACTCGGGTCCCTCGTACATCTTGCACCTGGCCTGGATCGTCTGCGGCCTCGATATCGGGGGACCTCAGGTTGTGCATTCAGTTAGTTGCTGTATCTACAGAGAAGCGTTGTACAAACCACCACCCAATTCCTATGCAACAGGCAATCCTTCCCGAAATGGAACAGCCTCGTGGAGGGGTCATCGGCGCCAGCGATGACCCCATAGGTAATAAGTATTGGACGTAATGGTGCGGGTGGTGCAGCCTCGATACATCAGTGCTATTTTCCGCCCGCCCAAAACGGCCTGCATCATCCGTGCACTCGGAACCACCCCCGTATTGCGTTTCGTCACGGAGAACACCTGCGATGCACAGGCTCCTACTGCGGAAAAAGGATCACTGAGCGAAGTTCAACAAATACGCACGAATGGAGGAGCACTCATGAAGTTGCTGAATACACATCAAGCGGCCCAGGTACTGAATGAACCGGAAGGTACATTGCGTTATTGGAGATGTGCCGGAAAAGGGCCAGCCTACATAAAACTGGCCGGAAGAGTGCGGTATGATGAAGCCGACGTGATCGCATACGTCAATGCCAACAAGCGCATTCCATCCGTGCGGGCAACACTGGAGGGTAATCGCATTGGCACTCTATCGGCGTAAAAACAGCAGCGCTTACTGGTACGACTTTACGGTTGACGGCAAGCGCTATCGTGGCAGTACAGAGACCAGCAAGATCACGCAGGCCAGAGCCTACGAATCCTCGCTGATTTCTAAAGCAAAAGAATCGGGATCGGAGGCCGTTCGACCTGTCCGCGCCCCGGTTCTTCGAGACCATGCAATCCGCTTCCTGGATTGGGTCACAGCGTCGAAGCTGGAACCCAATTCCAAACGGTACTATGAGTATGGCTGGAAGCTGATTACAGCAACACCACTCGCGGGAATGCAGATTTCCCGCATTACCCCAGACGATGCGGAGGCAGTTCGCTTCCATCGGACGGTCGAAAAAGATGGCGTGACGACCACCATAGAGTGTTCCGCGCAATACACCAACCAAGCTCTTCGCACTTTGAAACGCATGTTATCCAAGGCCATGGAATGGAAGCTCATCACGAGCGTTCCTAAGATCAAGCTGTCGAAGGCCTACGGCAGAGACACCTTGATCGACCCAGCCACGGAGCGAACTCTTCTGGAAGGACTGGAAGCCCCGGTCAATCACGGAAGAACGCAGCGTTTACGAGAGCAGATCAGAGACTTTCTCGTTATCGCACAAGACACGGGAATGAGACCCAAGGAAATCCTTCGCATGAGGATTGAACACATCGATTGGGACAATCGGCGCATCTGGAATCCGCATGGCAAGACTGCGAAATCCCGTCGCTTTGTTCCCATGAGCCAGCGAATGAAAGATGTGCTGGAAGCCCGATGCGGCAATCAGAAGGATGGCTGGGTATTTCCTTCCGACCGATCGAAGACGGGTCATCTGAACAGCATTGCGGTAGGCTTTCGTGCATTGCGGGAGCGGGTAGGGGTCAGCAATAAAATTGTTCCCTACAGCGCGCGCCATACCTACGGAAGTTTCACAATGGAAGCAACGGGCAATATATTTGCCGTGGCCGATTCGATGGGGCATGTCGATGTGCAATCGATGAAACCGTACCAGCATCCTCGATTGGAACCACTGCGTGAAGTGATCGATCGCCGCAACGAAGCGAACAGCTCACGTCACATTTTACGTCACACTGGTGAAAAACAACCCTGAGCATGAAGCTATCAGGCTCTTCAAGTTATTGACTTTGAATGAGATAGATGGTGGACGCGGAAGGAATCGAACCTTCAACCTGTCGATTAAGAGTCGAATGCTCTGCCAGTTGAGCTACGCGTCCAAGGGTGGCGAATCAGGTGAGAGAAGTGGAAAACATCCTGGTCATCACTTCCTGAACAGAATACCATACGGTTGTTTTGCTTCCACTGGCATTTGCCCCTCAAAAAGAAAACGCCAGGCCACCAGTTACCAATCTTGGAGCCTGCGCAAAAAAGAGGGTCTGGCCCGCCACAATATAGACGGGCCGATAGCCCTGGGCAAGAATATTTTGCATGGCAAACTCAAGTTCCAGCTTGTCCGGCGAGGAGTTGGTGCTGCCTAGAGGCTGATGAAGTGTGACGCTTAGGAACGGGGCATTTAAACCTGTATTGAATGGATCCACTGCGGTGATGGTGGCTTCTGGCTGCCATCGATAGCCCGCATCCCATCCGGTCTTGGATCCGAGCACGCGGCCATGCATGCTAAAGAGTACCGACTGCGTGCGTTCCGTTGCCAGGCCAGTCAGTGCATCTGTGAAGGACTGTCCTGCCACACTGCTCCCCGCAGGCAGGGCAATGGCTGGACCTTCCGCATACTCAAACGCAGTCCAGACACTTCCCCTCACTTGGCGGGTGGCGAATACGCGGAAGCCTCCACCTCCATAATTCGGTCCCGCTGAGCGAAACGCGCCCGTCGCAGGATCCAGCAAAACATCTCCGCTGGCAAATTCTGAGGCACTCACATCGCCGTATCCGTTCAGGACTGGATCGACCAGGTGATCGTAGAAATACGCCGCCTCCAGTTGCATCCCCACCACTTTACGCTGGATGGAAAATTCCTGATGCAGCGCGCGCGTCAACTGGAGTGTTCCGTTCTGCATCGCCATGGCGGGCACCTCGCCCGCCGAGGCCAGATCCGTCAGCTCCTGTAGATCGCTGCTGGTGGCCAGGCGATAACTGATTTCGTTGCCCGCTTCCTGGAGATGGACGGCCATAAATGGCAGCGCGGCCGTCACCGTCCGACCGGCCTGGGCAGCTTCTGTCTCTGCGCCGAATTGTGTGAGCAATTCATCGCTCAAGGCTAGCTGCTCGCCTCCGCGAATCTGAAGAATCTGCAAACGACCCAGGCCTGACCCATAATCGACGGGAAGCGTCCTGAAGGTGGCCACCGCGCGAACAGAATCTCCTGGCGCAGGATCGCGCTCCACTCCAGCTGCGAAGAATGCCGCGCCGGTGGTGGAGGTTTGAAAGTGCAGGACTTCTTCCCCTGCATTGCTGTATGCGCCACCCTGATGCAAGCGCAGCAACGCTTCCTGACGCAGACCTCCATCGCCAAACTGGGCTGAGCCGCCGGTAAACGCACCATGCCCGCTTATAGGACGAGACCCGCTCGGATGTCTGGAGCGGTCCTTTTCACTGGATGCGTAGTCGGCAGGATCAGCCCAACGCAGAATCGGGCGATCCACTCCGGAGCGAAGGGTCCACGTCCAGTCATCCGCAGGGTCTTCAGTTGAACGCGGCACTGCGGGAAACCACTGCGACATGCTGAAGATCGAAGTTAGAGTGAGATCGATAATTGCGTGGGTCGTGCCATCAACACGTATATTTTTTCGTTGTGCTGGAGCAAAATACGCCTGCAACACGCGAACACTGTAACGTCCAGGAGCTAGGTTGGAGAATTGATAGTGTCCGTGAATATCGGTGAAAGCTGTGAGTAGTGGAATAGGATCCTGACCAAATAGTTCGACAACGGCCCCCATCAGAGGGGCATGATCGTTATTCTGCACAACACCACTTACGCTGGCTGGGGCCTCACCTAGGGCGGGGACAGTCAACGAAAGCAGGATAGCCAACGCGAATTTAGGTGTGGATAGCCTCACCCTATTACTGCGTTACTCACGCTAAGTTGCCCTTGTCTGCCGTGGAAGTTCGACTGGGGGGGTCGATAAGGCTTCCACGGGCGAGATTCCATCATGCCTCCGCGTTAGACGCGGCAGGTCCTATTGCGTTACCTCAAAGGGTGCGGATTGTGCCAACTGTTGTTTGGAAACTCCATCATTCACGCTGATGGTGATTCGATACTTGCCCGGCTGTAGTCCCGCCAGAGGCATGGATTTTTCCAGCGTCATCTGGTCCGAATTCGGATTCAACTTCGCTGCCGCCTCTGTCGTCTCAAACAATGTTTTATTTGTGCCCATGTCCGTGACGCGGTACTGCACCGTAGCCTCATTCTGCTTCGTCTTCGGGTTGATTTTCAAATTATAGACCTGCATCCAGAAATCGAGGTCCTGGCTGCGGGTGAAGCTGACGGGCTTACTGGCCGCGCTGCTCACGCGCGGGCGAATGTACGTGTTTCCAATGACGAATTTTCCTGTCCCAATGTCCTTCGATGGCACCTGGCGCATTTTGTCCGCCAGAATCAGCGACGACGCGGCCAGCTTGTCGTCATCATATTCAGGAACAATAAAAGCACGCGCATACGTCCCAATGTGATCGGGATTGTTCACATCCTTGATCACAACATCGAGGCGATAGTGGCCGGGGCGTAGCGGAAGCGCCTTCCAATAGACCGATCTGCTATCCAGTGTCTTCGGCAGCAACTCCGCTGGTTCATCCACTTCCACGGTATCTTCAAACGTCTGAGCGATGCGTCCGGTAATGGTCGATACGCGACCCAGAATATTTACGACGCCTCGTGAGACGCCATCTTTGGTGTTGTACGTGATATCGCGATTGCGAATTTGAAGTGTGATCGGGACCAGCACCGTATCGTCCGTCACGCGAACAAAATCCGTTCGCACATCGAAGGGGAAAAATGGACCGGTCAATACTTTGTGGCTGGTTATAAATTCGTCCAGGTCCTTAAACTTAATCAGCGGAGCGGCCTGCAGTTTTGCATACATATCCAGGCGATCGAACTCTTTGCTGCCCTGCATGCTGGCCATCGGTCCGCTGCCCAACTGTTCGAGTCCCCCACGGAATCGATCGGCTTTCTTGGCCTGGCCCATCTCTTCCCACAGGGTTGGACCACCTCCAGGCACATGCAGAAGAGCATCCTTCTCCGCGCGATTCAAGGTCATGTGATAGTCGCCGCACATGCAACTGTCTACAAATTCAATTTCAACGTTGTCTCCAATACCGTCGAGATGCTTGTAGTTCCACGTTTCAAATGGAAATGTCTGCGTCTGGCCTCCGCCTTCTTCCATGGGACGGTCATACTGACCGCCGGAAGGGTGCGCATCGATGCTGGTGGGAGGGCCCCAGGCAATATACATGTGGCCGCGGTCCGTCATCCATCCGGGCTTGCCTGCGGCATAGTGCTCATTGGCATAGGCGATACGGCGATAAACTTCCTCGCGATAGCTGTTGTCCGGGGATTGAGGATCTGGATTGCGTCGACGCCAAAACGCTTCAATAAATGAGTCTCGCTCCTCATCATTCGACAGACCCAAAAATGCTCGCCGCTCCTGGTCGGTAATGATCCATCGAACATCCTGATCCAGCCACTTCTTATACGGACCTTTCAATTCCTGACGCAGCGCTTTTTGCTGGGCGCGGATCTCTTTGTCGCTCAACTTGCGCTTCAACGGGTTCTGCTGGGCGGAATTGGAAGTTGTCGAAGTGGTGAGCGACGCATCGACCGGTTGTGCCTCTTGCCCGGAGGCATGGCTGGCCGGATATACCCAAAACGCGGATAGTAGTGTAAGGGTAGCTGTGAAGCGTATCCGGGACATAAACGGGAACCTCGATTTCTCATTACCGATTGTATGAGGTTTGATACAGCACTTTCAAGCGCCGCAAACCGAATTCCTCCGCTTGTACCCGGAAATGAGTGTCCCTGCCCTGTCCCGGCCCGTCGATAATGAACAACGAAGTTCACACTTGTTCGCAGGAATAAGTCCCAGGCCCATGAATCATCGGGATGGAGAACTCAACACCCAGTCTTGTCAACTGTATATTTTCTGGAACTTTCATTTCTGCTTTATCGTAAATATATATACCTGGATGCGTGAAGCGTTTTATCTGTGCCTCCTTGAATCGCACTATCCGTACGGAAGAGACCTGCTGAATGAAGATGAACCAGAAGAAAGTTGTGATCATCCTGTTGGTACTTGTAGCGTGTGCCGCGCTGGTGGCCATCACCGTCTATCGCAGCGGCTCTGACGCGCAGAAAGTGCTGACGACAAAGGTGGCGCGAGAGGACCTTTCCAGTATAGTCAGCGGGACAGGCCAGATCACGCCAAAGACCTACGTCAACGTCGGCGCCCTGGTAATGGGCCGCGTGACGCACCTGTATGCAAAAGAAGGCGCTCGCGTCACCAAAGGTGAGGTTGTGGCCACGATCGAAAGCACTCCACAGTCGTCCGCCGTGGATGCCCAAAAGGCCACCATCGCCTCCTCGCAAAAGGACATTGCGGCAGACATCGCAGCAGAAAAAGCCGCAGAAGCCAAAATACAGACGGAACAAGCAGACCTGGAGCAAAAGAAGTTCGACTACCTGCGCGCGCAGCAACTTTATAAAGATCAGTTGATTGCGAAGCAGGACTTCGACTTGAAGAAAGCCGCCTACGATACGGATGTGGCAACGCTCGCCCAAGATCAGGCTGCGCTGGTCCAAGCGCAGGCCCAGACTGCTTCCGCGCGTTCCAAGTTCACATCCAATGTGGCCACGCTGCGCGGGGACGCCGACCAATTGGACCGCACGATCAGCATCGCGCCATTCGACGGCATCGTGACGAATGAACCTGTCCGCGAAGGCGAGACCGTTGTTCCTGGCATTCAAAACACGGAAGGCAGCACGTTAATGACGCTTGCAGACATGTCGGTCATCACTGCGGAAGTCAAAGTGGATGAGACTGACATATCCGGGGTCAAGGTGGGCCAGCCCGCAGACGTGACCGTCGATGCGCTACCCGACAAAGTCTTCAAGGGCCACGTAACGGAAGTAGGCGACCAGGCGCTGCTGCGTTCGACAGGTGTGTCAACCAGCACGAGCACCTCCGGCACCGAGGAAGCGAAGGATTTCAAGGTCGTTGTGACTCTGGACAACCCCGCGCCGGAACTTCGGCCTGGCTTGTCGGCAACGGCCAAGATCACCACCGCGCACAAGGACAATGTAGTTGCCATTCCTCTTCAGGCGCTCACGATGAACGTTCCAGGCTCTGGAAAAAAGAAGAATGTGCATAAAGTAAATGTCAGCCTGCCCAACGACCCCAAGCCCCAGCCCGTACAGGGCGTGTTTGTTATGCGAAAGGAAGGCCGTAAACTCCGCGCCGTATTTGTTGCGGTCCAGACCGGCATCACTGGAACTTCCGACATTGAGGTGACCGGCGGACTGCAACCCGGCGATGAAATCATCACTGGGCCATATCGCGTGCTGCGTATTCTGAAAGATAATGCTGTCGTAAAACGCGATACTTCGCCCACAACTGAGACATCAACTTCAACTTCCTAAATCGTGAGTTGTATTCGATAGCATCGACACCGTTGAAAGGCGAGCGCGAAAGTACAGCAAGCTGCTACCCTCATGGATGAAGGCAACGGCAGGAGATTCGCATGGCACCGGAAGCACTGGCACAAACGACAATGACAAATCCGACGGCGGCCCAAGGGCCCGGTCCGGACGATGTCATTGTGGTCGAAAACCTCTGGCGGACCTACGACATGGGTTCGGAGCAGCAGGTCCAGGCCCTGCGCGGCATCAATCTACGCATTCGCCACAATGAATACGTCGCCATCATGGGACCATCCGGCTCCGGCAAATCAACCCTTATGAACCTGATCGGCTGCCTGGACACGCCCTCGCAGGGCCAGTATTGGCTGAACGGGCATAAGGTCAGCGAGCTGAACGATGACGAACTGGCACGCATCCGAAATAAAGAAATCGGCTTCGTATTTCAGACCTTCAACCTGCTGGCCCGCGCCACCGCCCTCCACAATGTCGAACTGCCGCTGATCTACAACGGGACCGGCTCAGAGGAACGACTCGAACGCGCAAAGGCTGTGTTGGCCACGGTAAGCCTGGCAGAGCGTATGTACCATAAGCCGAATGAGCTTTCCGGCGGTCAGCGCCAGCGTGTCGCCATTGCCCGCGCCCTCGTCAACCACCCCTCCATCATCTTGGCCGACGAGCCGACCGGAAACCTCGACTCGAAAACCGGCGTGGAAATCATGGCGCTATTCAACGAGCTACACGCCGAGGGCAACACCATCATCGTCGTCACGCACGAGCCGGACATCGCCGAATATGCCCACCGCGTCGTCCACATCCGCGACGGCGAAATCGCCTCCGATGAAGTTTCACGGCGTGTTCGCCAATAAATCTGGGTGTCCCACGTCTCGCTTCTGAGACGTGGGTTTATGCCGGGTGTCCCAGGTACGCAACGCAGCACCCTTCGACCACACCCCCCTTGTTACACTAGGGTCTGACCTATGTTTGAAAACCTGTCGGAAAAACTTCAGCGCACCTTCAAAAATCTGCGCGGCCAGGGCACCGTCACCGAGGAAAATATCGGCGAGGCGCTCAAGGAAATTCGTATCGCCCTGCTCGAAGCTGACGTCAACCTGAACGTCGTCAAGGAGCTGATCGAGCACATCCGCGCCAAGGCGCTTGGGCAGGAAGTATTGACCGCGCTTTCGCCCACTGAGCAGGTCATCAAGATCGTGCGCGATGAGCTGATTGCCATGCTGGGCACAGACACTGCCCGTTTCAAATTTGCCTCGCAGCCGCCGACGGTCATCCTGATGGCCGGATTGCAGGGCTCCGGCAAGACGACCACCTCTGGAAAGCTGGCTGCGTGGCTGAAGAAGGGAGGCCATCGGCCTCTACTAGTTTCTGTGGACGTCTATCGTCCCGCTGCGCGGGAGCAGTTGAAGGTCGTCGCCAAAACCATTGGCGCCAATCTCTATGAAGGCGACCTGAAAGGCGAAGCCGCGGGTTCTGCCCTGGTCGAGCGGCTGGCGAAAGAAGCGCGCCGCGAAGCCGTCATCTCCGGCTGCGATGTGATGATTGTCGATACGGCAGGCCGTCTGCACATCGATGAAGGACTGATGGATGAAATGGCGCGGTTGAAATCTCTCCTGAATCCGCAGGAGGTTCTCTTCATCGCCGACGCCATGACCGGGCAGGACGCTGTCCGCTCCGCAAAAGAATTTCACGATCGTCTCACGCTCACCGGAATTGTGCTCACAAAGATGGATGGCGACGCGCGCGGTGGCGCGGCGCTTTCCATTCGACAGGTGACGGGTCAACCCATCAAGTTCATCGGCATGGGCGAAAAGCCAGACGCCTTCGAGCCGTTCCATCCGGACCGGATCGTAAGTCGCATTCTCGGCATGGGCGACATCATGACGCTCATCGAGAAGGCGGAAGAGACGATCGACAAGAAAAAATCGGAAGAGTTCGCAAAAAAAGCGCTGATGGGCGACGGCTTTTCGCTGGAAGATTTTCGCGACCAACTCCGCCAGATCAAAAAGATGGGTTCGCTGCAAAGCATCATGAAGATGCTTCCCTCGGTCGGCCCGTTTCAAGGCCTGCAACAGGCCGCTGGCAATGTCGATGAGAAGCAGTTCAGCCGCGTGGAGGCCATCATCAACTCCATGACCAAGGCTGAGCGCGCCAACCATGAACTCATCTCCGGCAGCCGCCGCAAGCGCATCGCGCGTGGCTCCGGCACCAGCGTGCAGGAAGTGAACCAACTGCTCCGCCAATATGTGCAGATGCGCAAAATGTTCAAGTCCATGGGCAAAGGCGGCGGCGCGCAGCGTCGTCTGATGGGGTCGCTCGCCAACATGCGGATGGGCCGCTAGCCAGCGATGGCCTGGTTGCAGGACCAACTCGACCAGATCAGCGAGAAGACCCGCCAATTGGTCCAACCAGAACGTCTACAACCCAGTGAGCGCGCGGTCTCAGAACTGTTCGCGAGCGGTATCGAACAGCAGATTCTTCCTGTCGGCAGCCTCGCGCCGGAGTTTATTCTTCCCGATGCGAATGGCCGCAAGGTCCGCTCTTCCGATCTGTTGGCACTCGGCCCGCTGATCGTCAACTTTTTTCGCGGACGCTGGTGCCCCTATTGCATGACCGAGTTGAACGCCTGGCGCGATCTGTATCCGCAGGTTCGGATGAAAGGCGCGCTGCTGGTTGCCATCTCTCCGCAGACACAGCACCAAAACAATTTACTGCTGCAACAGTATGACGCGCAGCAGACGCTCCCATTTCCCGTTCTCAGCGACCCAGGCTCCGCCGTGGCAGAAAGCTTCCGCCTCGCATACACGGTGACGCTCTATCACCAGAAACATTA
>JAJYGR010000223.1 GCA_021790655.1 Acidobacteriota bacterium
CTCCATTGACATAGACAGGTGGCAAGACTAATCTCCGGTTCAAAGCGTGTAATTTGGTCATGAAGTTTGTGAAACAGAATTTGAAGTTTTTTACCTATTTATCGCGTTCAACCTTTCTCCAGTTGGTTGGTGTTGGAGTTGCGCTATGGACCTTGTGTTGGGCTTTCTCCATTTCGCGGACTCGAACTGTGCAAGCCCAGGAAAGCTTCAATGCGCAGCGTTCCGCGTATGCGGCCCAGATTGAAAAGACCTACGAATTTCCCTGGGGAAAGGAACATCCCTTCTGGCCCAGTAATGCGCAGATCGAAGGCGGCACGTTCATTCAGCCTGGGGCATTTCCGACGGCTGCCTATTGCGCGCATTGTCACGAAGCCTCGTATCACCAGTGGAGAGAGTCCTCACATGCCAATGCCTTCCGTGAGCCGTTCTACATAAAAAATGTGCAGTTGCTAATGAACGAAAAAGGGATACCGACGGCGCGCCATTGCGAGGGCTGTCATAACCCGATTGCCTTGTTTTCCGGTGCCATGACGCCCGGTTCCAAGGTAAACCGGTCCTTCGACAACGATGGTGTCACATGCATGGTGTGCCATTCGATTACGAAACTACAGGCCAACTACGGCACAGGCTCCTACGTCATGGGTATTCCCGCCGTGATGGTGGACGCGAAGGGCAATCCTATTCCTGGCGAAGTCAGTTTCGATGCGATCCTGGCGCATCCGGAGCGGCACAGCAAGGCCGTTATGAAGGATTTTTACAAGTCTCCAGAGTTTTGCGGAAGCTGCCACAAAGCAGCGTTGCCCAGCATGGTGAATGGTTACAAATGGCTGCGTGCCTTTGGCACCTACGACGAATGGCAGACCTCCTCATACTCCCATCAAAACCCTCTGCCGTTTTACAGCAAGAAGCTTCAGACCTGTCAGGATTGCCACATGGCCAGCGAAACCTCCACGTGGCATGATTACAGCGCAAAGCAAGGCGCAATCTCCAGTCATCGATGGACGGCTGGCAATACTGCGATTCCGTATTACTACAACTACCCGGACCAATTGCAAAAGATAGAATCGTTTCTGAAAGATCAACGTCTGAATGTCGATATATTCGCGCTGCGTAAGTCAAGCGATGACAAGCTCATCGCTCCGCTAGGTTCCACATCCTTCACCGTAGGGCCGAAGGATGTTGTGGAAGCGATGGTCGTGATTCAGAACAAGCTGATCGGGCACTCGTTGATTCCTGAACAACGGGATTTTTACGAAGCCTGGGTGGAGTTCGAAGTCACCGACGCCACGGGCCGCGCGATCAGCCATAGCGGCTACTTGAATCCGGATGGGACGCTCGACAAAGATGCCCATAGCTTTACCAATCGAATGATCGATAAGGACGGAAAGTATCTCGATCTGCATCAGGTATGGTCGCGGCGGGTGGTGGCTTACGACAATACGATACAGAGCGGCCGCTCTTCTCTAGTCCGTTATCAGTTCCGCATTCCAGAGGATGCGAAAGGCCCTTTGCAGATTACGGCCCGCGTCAACTACCGGCATTTTCGGCAAGGGTATTTGAATTTCATTCTTGGCAAAAAGCATCCAGCTTATCCGGTGGTCGAAGTAGCGGAGCAGACGCGGACGATTCAGGTTGGGCAAAATGCGCCGCAACCTCCGTTAGTGGGCGCAAATCCGGACTGGATGCGATGGAACAATCTCGGCATCGCATTGCTGGACGAGCAGCAATACGCCGACTCCGTGCATGCATTTGAGCAGGTAACGAAATTACGACCCGACTATGCCGATGCCTACACAAACATTGCTGTAGTGGAGCTGTCGTGGGAGAAGTATGGCTCGGCGCGCGCGGGAGTAGAGAAGTCGCTGCAACTCAGCCCGGGAAATGCGCGGGCGCTTTATTATCTAGCTCTGGTGGAGCGCAACCAGGGAAATTTAGATTCGGCGATCACCGACCTGCGCTCCGTGGTCCAGCAATTTCCTTACTCACGGGACGCACATCGCGAGCTGGGATATTCCTACTATCAGGAACGCAAGTACGCGCTGGCTGAGAAGCAGTATGAACTTCTACAGCAGATAGATCCCGATGATTTGGCCGCCCATTACAACCTTGCCATCCTATACCGTCGCCTGGGCATGAAGCAGAAGGCAGAACAGGAATCTGCGTTGTTCGCCGATGAGAAAGACGATCCGATGGCGAGCAGGTATTCTTTTGAATATCTGCGCCAGCACCCGGAAATCGCAAATGAGAGTACTCTGTGGCATATGCATACGGATGTTGCCCCCAAACCTACCAGCAATAGCAACGCAAACTAGAAATCATGAAGTCACCATTACGTATGGCTGCGTTAGGAGAGCTGTTGTGGGACGTGCTGCCGGAGGGAAAGCAGCTCGGCGGCGCACCGGCAAACCTTGCAGCGATGTCTGCGGCTTTGTCCGTCCCGACGGAAGATCAGGTTTTTTTGGTGAGTTGCGTAGGCCGGGACCCGTTGGGAAAGCAGGCATGCGAAGATCTGGCCACGCATCATGTGCGCCTGGACTATATTGCCAGCGATTCAGAACATCCTACGGGTAGCGTCACGGTCGCTCTGAGTGCAGAGGCTGGGCCTTCGTACATCATCCATGAAGGCGTAGCATGGGACTACATTACCGAGTCATCTGCATTGCAGGCCCTTGCGCCAACGCTGGATGCGGTGTGTTTCGGAACCCTGGCACAGCGATCCGCAGTCACACGGACGACCCTTCGCAGGCTAATCGAAGCAAGCAAGCCGGACTGCTTGCGCGTGTTCGATGTGAATCTGCGAGAGCCATATTGGACGCCCGAAGCACTGCTTTGGGGATTTACCCAAGCAACTATTCTGAAAATGAATCATGAAGAAGTTCCGCATGTCGCGCTAGTGGTAGGTGCTCCCGCACAGGAGGAGAAGCCTCTGCAAGTTGCGCGCTTTCTGCTACGGCGCTATCCGATCCAGTTGGTTGCCATCACGCGCGGCGGACATGGCAGTCTGCTGGTCACTCGCGATGGGATCCATGACCATCCGGGAATCCCCGCAAAGGTGGTGGATACCATCGGCGCGGGTGATGCGTTTACGGCGGCGCTGACGCACTACGCATTGCGCCATTCCTCGCTTGCCGTGTTGGCTGAGGCGGCCAATCGCTGGGGATCGTGGGTGGCCACGCAGCGGGGAGGTATGCCATACGTGGGTGATGAGACGCGCAATACCCTGACAGCCGTGATTGAAGAAGCAAGCCAGGCATAGGGCTGTTCCGTTAGGAGTAACAAGAATTTCTCGATGATGAGAGTCTTTTTCTGTGAGTACAACGTCATCAGATGAGACCAAGCAGGAACGTATCTTTTAACTTTATATGGAGAGCCGATACCGAATGTCAGGGAAAATTCGTAACTCATGTCTTGCATTTTTGATTGCCATTCTGGCAGGTGCAACCATAACAGCACAGGCACAGGACAAAAAACCGGACGAAGCCAAAGCACAGGCTCCAGCCACCACCGATAACAATAAAGAAAAGCCAGCGCCGAAGGAAACAAGCTCCGTCACGCAGCATACGCTTGCCCTAAACGGACAGACTTTGCATTACACGGCGACCGCAGGCAACCTGCTGATTCGCGATGCGGAAAACAAGCCCAACGGCAGCATGTTTTATGTTGCCTACACCCTGGACGGCCAACAAGGGAAGACACGCCCTGTGACGTTTCTTTACAACGGTGGGCCCGGCTCATCCACATTATGGCTGCACATGGGCTCGTTCGGACCGATGCGCATTGAAACTGACAGCCCTAATGCTACTGCTCCTGCTCCCTATCACTTAGTTCCCAATCAATACAGTCTGCTCGATAAGACAGACCTCGTTTTTATAGACGCTATGGGAACTGGATTTTCAAAGCCGGTGGGAAAAGGAACTTTGAAGGACTTTCTCGGCGTGGATGAGGATGTAAAAGCTTTCAACAATTTTATTGCGCGCTACATCACGGTAAATCAGCGTTGGAACTCTCCGAAGTTTTTGATTGGAGAATCCTATGGGACAACACGCTCGGCCGCGCTGTCTTATTCCTTGCAGCAAAGTGGTATTTCTCTCAATGGAGTTGTTTTGGTGTCGTCGATTTTGAATTATAACGACCATGCTCCGGGGCTGGACAATGACTACATCGACAACCTTCCTTCCTACGCGGCGATTGCCTGGTATCACGATAAACTGGCGAACAAGCCGTCGGACTTAAAGCCGTTTCTGGAAGAGGTCCGCAGTTACGCGCGCGGGCCGTATGCGGAAGCGCTCTCTCAAGGACAGAACCTAAGTGCAGCCGACGAAGACCAGGTGGCGCGAAAGGTAAGCCAGATGACCGGCCTCAGCGTGAAGTATTTGAAGGACGCCAACCTTCGCGTATCGGCCTCAGAGTTTCGCAAAGAGTTGATGCGCGATGATCGGCGGACACTGGGTCGTTACGATGCCCGCTTTGAGGGCATCGACATGAACGCCATCGGCGAAACACCGACCTATGATCCTTCTGATACAGGCATCACAGGAGCGTTTGTTGCCGCATTCCATAACTATCTGTCGAGCGACTTGAAATTTACGACCGACGATGTCTATAAGGCCACAGCGTACGGGCCAAACTTCAAATGGGACTGGAAGCATGTTCCGCCCGGCGGCTCCGGCGGTTGGGGAAAGCAGCAATGGCCCGACGTTGCACTCGACCTGGGAGCGGCAATGCGTGAAAATCCACACATGAAGCTCTTCTCTGCAAACGGCTACTTTGATTTAGCTACGCCATTTTTTGAGACTGAGTTCGACATTTCCCACATGCAGTTGGATCCATCGGTGCGTCAGAACATTCGCTTCGGATACTACCCTTCCGGCCACATGATTTACCTGAATGTAGACGCATTAAAGCAGCTAAGAAGCGATCTGGGCGAGTTTTATGCTGGAGCCTTGACCCAGTAGCTGGAAAATAGTTGCGGAGAGAATTTTCAGCAATGAATTCTCTCCGCATTTTTGCTTTTTATTCGACGTTCCCAAACCGCGTGACGACAAGTGCGCTGCCCTTTTCCATCAAAATTATTTCCTCATGGACTAATTATCAGAAGCGCAACTTTTCCTGAAGACCTGTGTCTTCCTGTGTGAATGGCAGCCAGCTTCTCGCTAGATCAGGGCGGCGCATTACTCCATAAGAGCTGCAAGGGAAGGATTTCAACATGAGGCATAAACTTGTTTTTAGTGCTCTGGCACTTTGTGTGGCGGCCATTGGGCTCGCCGGATGTGGCAATAATGCTCCATCTACCTCTTCCTACTCGAAAAGTGCATCCGTCTTTTTAGCAGGCACCGATGCACCCTTACCAAGCGTAGTTTCATTTCAAGTGACGATTAATAGCGTGATGCTATCGAACGGTAGCAATGCCGGGATCGACATTTTACAAAGCCCCCAGACGGTCGACTTCGCCCGTTACAATGGCCTGAAGACTCTTCTCGATTTCACTTCGATTCCAGCCGGCACGTACAACACTGTGACGGTATCGCTGGCGAACCCGGTCATTTCCTATCTGAATCTAAGTAGCACGACTTCCGCTCCTCCAACCATTGTTACGTTAAGCAATACCACTCTGATGAATTCCAGCGTGACCGTGCAACTGAAGAATGCCTTCACTCTTACGACAGGGGCGGCGGCTGGCCTGAAGATGGACTTCAATCTGCGTAAGTCGCTCTTAACGGATTCGACTGGCCAGCTTACCGGACAAGTGAATCCGACCATCGAGTTTACCGCGCTCACACCGAATACTCCGTCCTCGGAAATCGATGAGTTTTACGGAACGGTGATCAGTGTCAATACGTCGCAGAACTCGTTTATGATCCAGGGATCGCATGGCCGGCAGTACACCGTAGTGTTGAACCATGCGGACACTGGATCGGGCGCTACGCAGACGGAATGGGATGACCAGGGAGACGAAAGCGGAAATAGTCAGGGAGGGAATAATGGCCAGGTGAACCTTGGCAATCTGGTCCCTAACCAGACCATTGTGGACATTTCCGGACAGTTTCAACCCAATACGCAGACCTTCGATGCAACCGACGTTGCGATTATTTCGCAACATGGTTTCTATGCAGCCGGCCTGGTCACCTATGTAAATCCGACTACGGGCCCCGCGAATACCTTCCAGATGTACGTTCGAGGCGTTTTGCCGACAAGCACAGGAGTCAAACTAGGACAGATTGCCAATGTGCAATTGACGGGGAATGAAGATTTCTATGTCTTCCGTCATCACTCTCCGCTGCTTCAGTTTCTTTTCAACTCCAGTCTGATGACTCCGGGACAGGATGTTTCTATCGGAGGTCCAGCCACCGGCGCGCAAAACGCCAGCAGTGTCAGTATCAAACGCGTGGTCTTGCACTTAAGTGGCATTTCCGGAACGATAGTTCCCGGCACCATGGACGAATCGAGCAACAGCTTCGAATTGGTGCCAGACGGGGTTACCGGATATTTGCTGAGTGACGGCAATCCCAGTGGTAACCCGATTCGGGTTTACCTTACAGGCGACACAGAATACAGGGATGGATTTTCTGGCATGGCCGATCTTACTTCTACGGGAAATACCGTAGTTCGCGTTGTTGGACTTGTACTGGAAGATCCAACGACAGGCAAACCAATCCTTGTTGGTCGCTATCTGGACAAGACGGACAACACAGACAAGAACGATAACTAATTGTAGCCAGAGTTTTAGAGTTAGCTGAAAGGCCACGTGAAGCTATTCACGTGGCCTTTTATTTCTACATAGATATTCGCTCTTCCGCTCCACATTCATTGAGAAATCGCATAACCGCCATTTACCGAGAAATTCTAAGAACGGATAACGTAGACTATTTTTCGCACATTTTAATTGAGTTGTGACTTTGGAGGCTGGTACAAGCAGGAGGAGCGAGGCCCCTGAGGGACTTGTGATGGAGCCGACGATGGAAGCAGGAGTGGAGACAGCGGACGAGGTGAAGGCTTTGGGCGCGGTAGTGCAGATCGACGAGGGGAAGATACGGGCGCACCTGGACGAGGTAGTGCGGGGCTGGACGCGGAGGCGGACGATCTGTGCGGAGCGCGGAAGTACGAGCGCACGGAAGGGCATCGATGGTTGGTGGGGTGGGAAAATGCCCCTCGAAAGATGATGTAAGCGTGAGTTACAAAAGCTCTGGTCCTCAACCAAGATGGCGCGACAAGCGGTGCTCACACACCGCCAAGGATGAGTCTGCGCTTGACAAAGCCTTCGTCCTTATCGAGGGTGCCCACGCCCTTCGCTTGGAAAGCCTCGGCTGAGGTCATCCTCGACAAGGTCAAGCATTGTAAAGAATTAACTAGGACAGGAGACTAGGCCACTGAGAATCTGTCAAATCGCTCGGATACATGCGCCCAACTTAATCGCAAAATCTATCCCCGCATATTCCTTCCTCGATTCCCCCCGGGTTTTTAAACAGATTCTGAGGCGAAAAATAAGGCCCGTCATTCTGAGCGCAGCGAAGAATCCAGAGGGTGTTGGCAGCGCGATCCAGGCGAACATTCTCTGGATTTTTCACAGCGTTCGCTTCGCCATGGCGAACGACCTGCTTTCAGAATGACTCCTCGCTGACTGCGCTGCCGAGCGCATGATAATTTGAAAATCGATGCGCCCGTAGCTCAGATGGATAGAGGTCGCCGCGGCGACCCTCCGAAGCGTTAGGTTGGGAGAGGTTACGACGGTGCCATTCATCTACGTACTGTATAGCCATCTGGCCAAGCGGCATTACACCGGGGCCACTTCCAATTTGGAACAGCGCCTCGCCCAGCACAATTCAGACCAGAGTATCTCGACCAAGAACCGAGGCCCATGGAAGCTCGTTTATCAGGAGGAATACGCGACCATCGGAGAGGCACTTCGTCGCGAACGTTACCTGAAATCCGGAAAAGGTCGCGAGGAGTTGAAGCGACACTTGCAGCAGCATCAGTCAGAGAATCCATCGTGATATCCTCGCAAAAGATGCGCCCGTAGCTCAGATGGATAGAGCGAACGCCTCCGAAGCGTTAGGTCACAAGTTCGAATCTTGTCGGGCGCACCATTCTTTTCTTTTCTATATCATCTATATTGACTAGACGGTCACTGCTCAAGCCCGAAGTTTCTCGGCCAAACGTTGGGAACTCATCGTATGTTCGTCCGTCAAGTTCACGACCATTTAATGACTTCCGAACACCGCCCCATTGCTTAAAAAAGAATGAAATACCTTGTGCCTGGCACTGGTCGCGTATCGAGATTGCCCATTCTTTTTTCATGGGCCTTGCTCCAGCCCCACTTTCGCCGCCGACGATGACCCATGAAATTCCTTCTAAATCAAGCACGCCAAGATCCTCAAGTAATGGCTCGACAGACAAAAACCTAACTGATACTTCCGTCGATCTTAAATGTTGAATGCGTGGGATACCGTGCTTGCGATTCTCTGCGCTCACGCCCCACCAGATATGGGTGTGTCTTGCAGCAAAGCGTAATTTTGTTGTCAACAAAGATTTCAAACGTTGTGACCGCTTCGTGAGTACCTGAAATGTATGCCATTGCGCCTGGACCATCACTTCTGCAACTTCTTGGATGTAATCGTCTGGGACTTTGTCGTGAAAGAGATCACTCATTATCCGGTCGCTAGCCTTCGCCTTGTGGCGCCCGGCACCGGCGAATCCGTCAATATAAATTGGCTGCAATTTCTTCTTGCAAATAATCTTGTTGTACTCTCTCGCATAATCCTTCAGGATGTCGAGTTTAATCTCAGACCAGTAGCCAATCTCATCAATTTTTAGTCCGAGGGTCATTTATTGCAGTGTTCGCTATTGATTCGCCAGTATCAATAGAATAGTTTTTGGGGGTATGCAAAAAAGTTTCTTAATGGCTTTCAGAAAATTTTTCCGTGAGCTGCCGCATGGATTGCCAGCAATTTTTCCAGTAGAGGTTTCAGATTTTTCAAGTCCAGCGCATTTGCGCCGTCGGACTTTGCGCTGGCTGGATTGTCGTGGACTTCTAAAAAAATGCCGTCGATGCCAGCGGCGACGGCGGCGCGTGCCAGTACGGGGATGAACTCCGGCTGGCCGCCGGACACTCCACCGGAAGACGACGGGGTTTGTACGGAATGCGTGCCGTCGAAGACGACCGGCGCGTATTTTCGCATGATCGCCAGCGAGCGCATGTCTACGACGAGATTGTTGTAGCCGAAGCTGGCCCCGCGCTCGGTGAGAAAGACGCGGGCGCTGCTGGAAGAGGCATGTATCTTGGTGACGGCGTGCTCCATGTCCCAGGGCGCGACGAACTGGCCTTTCTTCACATTGATGGCGCGTCCGGTCTTCGCGGCAGCGACTAACAAATCCGTCTGGCGGCAGAGGAACGCGGGAATCTGCAACACGTCTACATCTTCGGCGACGCGCTCGCAATCGTGTGCGTCATGCACATCGGTCAAGACAGGCAGCCCGGTGGCTTGGGCGAGTCGCCGCAGAATCTTGCAGCCTTCTTCGAGACCGGGCCCACGAAAGCTTTTTACCGAGGTGCGGTTGGCCTTGTCGTAGCTGGCCTTGAAGATGTACGGAATGCCAAAGTCGCTGGCGATGTGCTGGATGGCGTCCGCCATGGCGCGCACATGGGTTTCACTCTCAATGACACATGGCCCTGCGATGAGAAAAAGCTTGCCGGAGCCAACCTGCACGTTGCCGATTTCAAATTCGTGATTCACGAATTTATAAGAACACAATGCGGTGAGATTGTGGGAGGAGGATATTCGCTGAGCCGATATTTTCTGGATTCTTCACTTCGTTCAGAATGACTCCTCTTTGGTGATTGAGAAGTATTCTAATTGACCGTCACGTGCTCGAAGCCCAGCCCCAGCAGCAGGGTGGTGACAGCGGCGCTGGCATTTTTGCTGGCCGTTTTGAGGATACCGTCGTCCATCGCGGCCTGTTGAATCTGCTGCTGCGCCTCCTCGCGGACTTCGCTTTCCAGGTTGGGGTCTTCTGGAACCAGCAGGCCAGTGGTGCGTGAGTAGACGCGCGTTTTTGCATTGTCGAGACTGGTGACAAAGATCTGCGATGGGGGAAGATGTACCTGAATGTCGCGACCGTGAATCTGCACATCGCTGGTTTTCAGTTGGCTAAGATCGATTCCCGCGATGGCCTCTCCATGCACCACGAGCAGCAGCTTATCGCCCACTAGAAAATCAGGAAGTACCTTGCTCTGACGGTTGCCTTCAACGATCTTGTCGAGCGAGTAGCTGACGGTTTCGAGTCGCTGCAACTGCTGGATTTTATTGACTACCGTGGGCAGGGAAGTATCGATGGCCAGGCTACGGCCTGTGACGATGGCCGCCAGGCGGTCCCAGACGCCAGACTTCGCTTCGCGCGCAAAGACCGCAAAGGCAAGCAAGCCCAACAAAATGCCGAGCGCCAGCGAAGGGAAGCAGCTTCGTCTTCGTTCGCGGGGTAGGCCGGAATTTTCTGTTGGTGTCATACGCGTTTACTTGGATGCAATCTACACCCACGTTAGCTACGCGAACGTGGGGCACCCGTATTTATGGGGGGTGTGGGTTGCTCAGATTACGACCGCTTCCTGATATTCGCCGAAGACATTGCGCAGGGTGCTGGCGATTTCGCCGACCGTCGCGTAGCTTTCTACGGCTTCGAGGACCGCTGGCATCAGGTTCGCTCCGTTGCGCGCGGCATCCTCAACACTGCGAAGCGCCGTCTGCCAGCGCGTTGCGTCGCGGCGCGCGCGCAAGGCCCGCAGCCGCTCGACCTGCTTGCGTTCGAGAGACTCATCGATGCGTTGCAGCGGAATGCCAGGCTCATTGTCTCGCGTGAATCGGTTGACGCCAACGACGACCGCTTCTCCGGTATCGACTGTGCGTTGATATTCGTAGGCGGCGTTTTGAATCTCCTGCTGGACATAACCTTGCTCAATGGCGCGTAGCATTCCGCCCATGGCGTCGATTTTTTGCAGGTACTGTTTCGCGCGGGCTTCGATTTCATCGGTCAGCGCTTCGATGGCATAGGAACCGGCGCATGGATCGACGGTCTGCGCCACGCCAGACTCATAGGCGAGGATCTGCTGGGTGCGCAGCGCGGTGCGCGCGGCCTCTTCTGTCGGCAACGCCAGCGCTTCGTCAAAACCATTGGTGTGCAGCGACTGCGTGCTGCCCAGGATGGCCGCCATCGCTTCAATGGCTGTGCGGACGATGTTGTTCTCCGGTTGCTGCGCGGTCAATGTGGAACCGGCGGTCTGGGTGTGAAAGCGCAGCATCCACGAGCGAGGATTTTTTGCGCCGAATTTTTCGCGCATGATGTGCGCCCACATGCGCCGCGCGGCGCGGAACTTGGCGATTTCCTCCAAAAAATTGCTGTGCGCGTTGAAGAAGAACGAAAGCCTGGGCGCAAAGCGGTCAATGTCGAGGCCCGCATCTACGGCTGCCTGCACGTACGTTTTGCCATTTGCCAGGGTAAAGGCGACCTCTTGCACGGCGGTCGAACCGGCTTCGCGCATGTGATAGCCGGAGATGGAAATGGGGTTCCACTCGGGCAGATTGTCGTTGGCCCAGGCGAACATGTCGGTGATGATGCGCATGGCGTGCGTGACGGGATAAATGTACGTCCCGCGCGCGATGTATTCCTTCAGGATGTCGTTCTGCACCGTCCCGGACAGCTTCTTCACGTCCGCGCCGGTGCGCCGTGCCACGGCGACATAGAGCGCGAGAAGAATGCTTGCCGTGGAGTTGATGGTCATCGAGGTGGAGATTTTGTCCAGAGGAATGTCCGCGAAGAGGCGCTCCATGTCTTCAATAGAGTCGATGGCCACGCCGACCTTGCCCACCTCGCCCATCGACATGGGGTCGTCGGAGTCATAGCCGATCTGCGTGGGCAGGTCGAAGGCGACCGACAGGCCCGCAGTTCCGCTGGCGATGAGAAATTTGTAGCGACGATTGCTCTCCTCGGCGTCTCCCATGCCGGCATACTGGCGCATAGTCCACAGGCGGCCGCGATACATGGTCGGCTGAATGCCGCGCGTGTAGGGAAATTCACCGGGATAGCCGATGTCCTTTTCGGCCTGCTCGTTGCTCGAACTTGTAGGAGCACTGTACACGGGCTGAAAGACCAGACCGGCACCGGGCGTCATGGGAGGAAGTTCGTCGGCATTTTTTGCGGCGCGATTTGGCATACAAGCCTTTGGGCTGCAGCCCGGATTTCTAGTGTGGCGAACGGCGCGAACTGACAAACGCGCTCACAGAAAAATAAGCAAACAGCACCGTCATGATCGAATAAACGACGAAGTGGCGATGCTCGGGACCGAATTTCCAGGCATGACGCACACGGTAGAGGCCCTCAGCAAAAAATAAAGCGAAAATTCCGAAGAAGAGGCCTGTCACCTCGTGCCACAGGGCGCAGACGGCGCGGGTGAATGGCTTCCAAAATCCTCGATGAAAGCCGCGTGTGCCACTGGATACGCTGCGAGTTAAGGTATGGCGATGTTCGGCCAACTCGCGTGCCTGCGCCGCGATGACGGGTGCTTTCTCTCGCGCGGACGCGGCTGCATTTTGCGCCTGTCCGCTCAAAACTTTTGCAGCAGCGCGCGTTCCCCGTCCAAGTTTTCGACCTAGATTGACATATTTCACAACAGAAAAGTGTAGCAGCCGGACGAACTGCGTTGCCCTCTTTCGCAAAGGGAAGTAAGGTAGTGGAAACGCGACTATCAAGGCGCGAGGGAGGCTGGATTGAATCGCAAGATACGCAATCTCATTGAGCAGCTAGGCGAAGCCATCCATGAAACGGTCGCTGAATCCGACCAGATTGCCGGCGTGGTGCGTAACATCCGCGCAGAAGGCTTTGAGGTCCTGCTGATGCTGGAGGCCACTATCGGGCTGAA
>JAJYGR010000132.1 GCA_021790655.1 Acidobacteriota bacterium
CTTCACATATTTCCAGTGGACGTATACGGAATGATTCAAGTGCAAAAGCAGGCCCTGTATGCCATCCAGAAATCCAAGCCGAAACACATAATTTTTGATAAATGTCGTGATTGGATTCAGAAAAATGTTCCCTACGAATGCGAAGAAAGAACGGCTTGTCTTTCCTCGTTCCACGAGACCGGGCGCGCCGCTGGAGCTGTAGCGATTCATGTGTTCTAAATAAAGTTCCAGCGTGGGATAGGCGTAGTGCTGCAGGTCGTTCTTGAGCGTTCCCTTGGGGCCGTCATATTGCGGCGTCCCATGCGGCTCCGCACCGACCACGCGGGCCGTTCCGCGTTTGAAAAGCCGCAGTTTACGGTCCGGATAAAATCCGCCGTGGCGAATCCAGCGGCCTAGAAAGAGATTGGCGCGTGAGAGCCAATATGCGTCGTACTGCGGACGCTCCAGCGTTTCGCGGATCTCTTGGGCCAGCTTTGTGCTGACGACCTCATCGGCGTCCAGTAAAAGGATCCAGTCGGAGGTGCAGCGGTCGAGCGCAAGATTTTTTTGCGGAGCGAATCCGCGGAAGTCTCGATTGAAGGAAAATTTTGCGCCGTAGGACTGGGCAATTTCCGGGGTGCGGTCCACAGAGCCGGAATCGACGATCACCACCTCATCCACCCATTGGACACTGTCGAGCGTCCGAGGAAGATTTGCCTCCTCATTCCGCGCAATCATGGCAACCGAGAGTGTTGGACGCATAGTTCTCAATTTACATTAGAAAAATTGTGAAATCTTAAAGCTGGCTGGAAGTATAACTGGGCGCAACGATGGGCCAGTTGCTATTGGCCAGGAGCGAGTAAGTGACGATCTGCTCCAGATACTTCTCGCGGACATCTTTTCCGCAATAGAAGTGGCGATACCAATCGACTGTCATTTGGAGGGCTTCGGAAAGATTCAGGATCGGCTGCCAGTCCAGCTCGATCCTGGCTTTGGAACAGTCCAGCTTGAGCATCTGGCTTTCCTGCGGACGGCTGCCTTCGTGAATCTGCCAGGTAGCTTCCGCCCCCCACGCCGTAGCCAGCTTGTCGACGATCCACTCGACGGACTGTATGTCGGTTTCAGGTGGGCCAAAGTTCCACGCGTCGCTGTAACGGCGTCCGTTTTCATGCAAATGCTGGGCAAGCAGGAGGTAGCCACGCAACGTCTCCAGCACATACTGCCAGGGGCGCATGGCGCGTGGGTTGCGCAGGCAAACAGGCTGGCTGGCGGCGAAACTCCGCATCATGTCAGGAATTAAGCGGTCTTCCGCCCAATCGCCGCCTCCGATGATATTGCCCGCTCGGATCGAGGCGATGGCGACTCCATGGTCCGCGAATCGATCCGGATGGAAGAACGAATTGCGAAACGAGTTGACAACGAATTCCATGCAGGCTTTGCTGCTGCTGTAGGGGTCCTTGCCGCCCAGCTTGTCGATTTCTCGATAGGCCCATATCCAGTCCTTGTTCTCGTAACACTTATCTGTCGTCACCACCATGACCGCTCGCACCGACTTCGATCGGCGAACACACTGTAGAAGTGTTGCTGTCCCGATTACGTTGGTCGTGTAGGTCTCGATGGGGTCCTGAAAAGCCCGGCGCACCAAAGGCTGTGCCCCCATGTGAATGACAATCTCCGCGTCGCTGGTCAGCAAGGCGTGCTGTAGTTTTTCCTCTTCGCAAATATCGCCAGAGAAGGATTCGATGGGGAATGTACCCTCGCTTGTGCTCAGCAATTCGGGTGTTGAACGGGAGTAGCCGAATACCTTTGCCCCCAATGCCTGTAGCCAAAGAGACAACCAGACGCCCTTGAACCCGGTGTGTCCTGTAATCAAGACGCGTTTCTTATTCCAGAATGTATTTGCCAGACCATCCATGATGCAGTGTCCTTCCATCAAAACCTAAAGCGGATTCTTTTCTCCCGCTTCCATCGTAGACGAGATCGCATGAAGCAACGGCGCGCAGCCATCGATTCCTTCGAGGCTGGCCCATTTTGGTTTGTAGTACATCGCTGTTAGTAAAATTCCATGACTGCTTGGGAGTAGGCGAATCGGCGCGTTTGCGGCCATAATTGATGAAGGGGAAAGCAACTTCGTGCGTTCGATAAAAAACATCAAGTTCATTGCGGCGGCCTGCATTGGCCTGTTTGCTGTGGCCGCGTATGCGCAAATGGGATCTGCAAATATCTTCTCTGACACGGCAGACGCCAAGGCCGAGATCCGCAGCGCGATCTTACTGGCGGCGAGTGAGCATAAACGTGTTCTCCTGGATTTTGGAGGAAACTGGTGTGCGGACTGTCATCTGCTCAATATTTATTTTCATGACCCAAGCAATGCGTCTTTGCTGGCCGCCAACTACGTCGTGGTCGATGTGAACGTTGGTGAATACGACAAGAACCTGGATGTGGCGCGACGATATGGCATTCCGTTGAACCTGGGAGTGCCCGCGCTGGCCGTGCTCGATGGCTCAGGCCATTTGCTCTATGCGCAGAAGCATGGCGAATTCGAAAAGATACATCAATTGGACTCTTCCTCAGTCCAGGCCTTTCTGGAGAAGTGGAAGCCTCGGCCTAGAACATCGCATCACAGTGCACAGCATAAGAAA
>JAJYGR010000093.1 GCA_021790655.1 Acidobacteriota bacterium
CAGGCATCGGCGACGGCCACTGTTGCGCGTCGTGCTGGACTCCTCATTGCAGCTTTCACTGGAGACGCAATTGGTCCGCACCGCGAACCAGGATGTTCTGGTTTTTCACACACTGGCGGCCCATGGGCGGGCAAAAGCCTTGCAAGATCGTGGCGTTCGGGTCGAGCGAATTGCACCAGACCCAAACACCGGCAGAGTGTCTTTGCTGGCAGTCATCAACCGATTGGCCGAGATGGAACTGATCAGCGTGATTCTCGAGGGTGGGTCGCAGATCAATGCGACGGCGCTGGCGGCCCAAATTGTCGACAAACTTTTTCTGTTCTACGCGCCTGTCATCTACGGAGATGCGGCGGTCCCGGTAGTGCGGTCGCTGGATGCGAGCACGTATTTTTCCACGCGTCTGGGAAGCTATCGCCTGCATGAAATGGGCGAGGATTTCGCGGTGGAAGGCTATTTGCATAATCCATGGGAATAGATCTGAAATATGGACCTGAGTAAGTAGAAAGGACTGCCATGTTTACCGGACTGATCGAAACCACCGGCACGATTCGTTCTCTGGAAGATGTTCATGGAGTGACACGCATCACGGTGGCAGGCCCGCCCACGCTGGTGCAGCGACTGCACACCGGCGATAGCGTCTCGGTGAGCGGGGTCTGCCTGACGGCGCTCGACATTAACCCGGACAGCAATCTTTTTTCTGCGGACCTGGCGGCGGAAACCATTGCGCGCACTTCCCTGTTGCGACTGCATCCCGGCTCCATCGTAAATTTGGAATTGCCTACGGCTGCGGGTACTCCTATGGGAGGCCACGTCGTCCAGGGCCACGTGGATGGAGTTGGCACCGTGCTGTCTCTGGAGCCGCTTGTGGCAGGCGCACGCGGCGCTGCAACAGACTGGTGGCTACGCCTGAATGTTCCCGAAGAGTGCGCGCGTTATGTGGTGGAAAAGGGCTCCATCACCGTGGAAGGCATCAGCCTGACGGTGGCCCGCGTGGAAGGCATGGCGGTGTCAATTGCGATTATTCCGCACACCTACAAAACAACCAATCTGCATACGCTTGCCAAGGGCAGTCCGTTGAACATTGAAGTAGATGTGATGGCAAAGTATGCGGAACGGCTAGCTGCTTCCTCTGCAACGGCAGAAGAAAAGAATTTCGAGTTGACCGTCGAATATCTAATTGCGAATGGATATTGAATGTTCATCCGCAGGTCGGCGAGGTCCAATGAGAATTGTCATCCTGATGCCAGGTGACTTGGTCTCGATTCTGAGATCTGGGATTCTATGCGGCTGACTCACGATTCCCGATAGTTCAGCAGAATCAGGCCAATGAGCATGAGGCATGTGGGCCAGACGCAGGCGGCGATGCGCTTGGCGCGTCCGGAGCCGCACTGGCCTGTACCACGCAACTCGAGCCAGCGCGACCAACCGGCGAACACGGCGCAGAGGGCAATCGCGGTGTGGCTGATCTCGACCAGCAGTTCTTCCTTGACGTTGCCCAGCGTGTGATTGTGCGTCAGCAGTAAGGCACCGCCGAGCGCGCACACGGTGGGAAACACCAGCGCGGCCTTTTGCGATTGCAGGCGATGCGTCTGCACGCTCCACTCGAAGGCGACGAAGCTGACGATGAGCAGAATGTACAAGCGATGCTGTAAGTCTTCCGGGTTGTAAAAGCTTACCCAGAAGCCTCGCGGACCGAGCGGCCACGCCTCTGGGTCGGCGCGCAGAAACAGAAATACCGCCAGGCCGAGAAAGGCCAGTGGCCAGTGTCGCGCCCACTTGGCGCGGTCCCATCGGCCAAGGATCGCCAGCAAACCGGCTGCAAACACAACGATTCCGGCCCAGTGGTGGTTGTACTCCGACCATGCTTGCTCGATCTGATTGTTGGCGCTGTTGGCGTCGTCTGGGGACAATGCATAGGTCTGCATGGCCTGGCCGATCGGCTGCAACTTCGGCATAGCATGGAGCGGGGGGCTTTTCAAACGCGGCCAGTGTGGTGTCATGCGGGCTGCGATTTCCGGCAACGTCAACCGATTCTGGACAAGGTCCACGGCAGGCGGTTGCGAGGTAAGCGACGCGGCAGCGAGGATGATGGTGAAGCCTATTCCGATTTCGACCTCGGAGAATCGCGCGATTCGTAACAGTGTCGGTGGCAAATACAGGCGACCCTTGCGGAGGAGGAGAAAATTGCCTGCGCCAAGCAGTAGCAGGGCCAGCAGCATAGTGATTTTTGCCGCCAGCACGACTCCGTAGGCTGTGCCGTAGATGCCGCTCCACGACTGCGTATAGACCCATGCCATGATGGCCCCCGCGAGTACTAGGACCACACCACCGACAAGTGCTGCGCGAGAATATCGACGTACCGCACACTGTCGGATATCGGCGATCTCATCGCCAGTGGCCGTACCGAGCAGCAACCAGAGATACGGCATGCCTCCGATCCAAATTCCAGCGCCCAATTGATGCAAGCATGTCAATACCATCAGCGCAGCGCGATCTTCCAGTCGGGAAGCAGCGTGGCTGGTCCAGACGGTTGCCGCCAATAGCGGAAGAAGATACAGTAGCCACATTCTTTTTTGCGGCAAGCCTGCGCGCGTGCCAAGCAGAAGA
>JAJYGR010000200.1 GCA_021790655.1 Acidobacteriota bacterium
ATTTTCATAAAGTCGTTTTCTATCTTGAAGCGGGCAAGCCCTTCGTCGCGTGGCTGCCATTCGCGGACAAATTTTTCATCGCGAGCGACCACTTCGGCCATTTTCACTTCAATCTTTTTCAGGTCTTCCGGCGTGAACGGAGTAGGGCGATAGAAGTCATAGAAAAATCCGCTGTCTGTCGCCGGACCGTGGCCGAGCCTTGTCTCCGGGAACAGTTCCAGCACGGCAGTCGCCATGACGTGCGCCGCGGAATGGCGCACGACCTTGAGCGATTCGGCATCTTTCTCCGTCAACAGGCGCAGCGCAACATCTTCTACGAGCGGCGCGCTGAGATCGACCAGGCGCTCACTGGCCGCGTCTTCGGATTTGTACATGGACTCTTCGGTGGCGGCGTTGCTGTCCACATTTGCAGCGGATTCTGCCGCGTGCAGAGGTCTGATCTGGGCGACGATTGCTGCAGACGCCAGGCGTGGCGAAATGCTGTTAGCGATTTCCAGGGGCGTGGTGCCTGCGGGAACTGTGCGCGCGCTACCGTCCGGCAATTGCACCTGAATCATTTTTGTTTCCATGCTCATGAGTGTTTTCCTGTTTGGTTCCAGCTTTCAGGATATTGGGTTTTTCCGTTTTTCGCCGAGATATGATGGCGATTGATTGAGGGGTGTTGCGATGGATGAGGTTCCTCGTTTTGGATCGCCAGGAATTATGCTGGTGGCGAGTGTCGGGTGTTGCGTTGCGGTTGGATTGATTTCCGGTCTGCTGACACGCACGTCAATTTCGGGCTGGTATGCGACGTTGGCGAAGCCGTCCTTCAATCCACCGAACTGGATCTTTGGGCCGGTGTGGACCACATTGTATATTTTGATGGGCATCGCGGCGTGGATGGTCTGGCAGCAACCGGTCTCGCACCTGCGAACGCTGGGCCTGGCGTGCTTCGTAGTGCAACTGGCGCTCAATTTTTTGTGGAGTTTGATCTTCTTTCGCTGGCACTCTATTGGCGGAGCTCTGGTTGAACTTGTTGGGCTGTGGTTGGCGATTGTGGCGACCCATATAGTCTTTTTCCACGTTCAGCAACTGGCCGGGGAATTGATCTTGCCGTATCTGGCGTGGGTCAGCTTTGCCGCTGTATTGAATGCAGCGATTTTTCGGTTGAACCGGTGAAGGAATGATTTGGCGTTGAGACCCACGTCTCAAAAGCGAGATGTGAGGCACCCGCACCTTGCGTGCAGCATTTTTCTTTCCCACCCAGTTCCATTCAAGCAGCCATCTCCGGCTTCCAGTTATTCGTCTTCCTTGTAGAAAGTGATGTCCAAGGTGCGCAGGTAGGTGTGCAGGCCAGCATCTTGAATGGGCGTCAGGTAGGCGCGCGCGCCGGACTCGTTGCGATGCTCATGCCAGTAGCCGGGAGGGGTGACGAAAGCGGAGCCGGACTTCCAGTCGACGCGGGTTGGATTGCGGATAGCGCCGTCGTCGTTGAGTTCCGTGCCGACCAGCGTATAGCAGCCCGGTTGGGCGTCGATGATGAGGTCGAGCGCGACGGACTGGTGGCGATGCGGAAGCTGCCGGGTATTCGGTTCGATCAGGCCGTACATCGCCCATAGAACGTGTGTCACGGTCATGGTCTGTTGGAAATTTGGATTGCCGAGGATCAGACTGACGCGGCTGCGGGTGGGAGCGAGTGGGTCGTCGGCTGCGTGCTGAAGCGCTTTGGCCAAATCCTGGCGGGTGTAGTGGGTGGGCGTAAATCGAGCCTGCTTGCGTTCCACACCGAGGTATTCGAGCAGCGGCGCATCGTTGACCCAATAAAGTACCGCAGTGTCGTTGCTGCGATGCTGCGCTGCGGTCCCGGGCAGGGTGAAAAAGTCGCCCTGCGACCAGGCAATCTCCTGCTCCCCGACTTTGGAAACACCGCTGCCTTGAATCACATAAAAAAGTTCTGAGGTTGCATTGGCGCGCGTCTCTAGTGGAGTGCCGTCTTCGAGGCGGATGAAGCTGGCCGCCAGCGAGGGGCCAGTCGCAGGCGCAGTGCATTTCAAGGCCGCAGAAAGGTCCAATGGAATGATGCGGCTGGGGCCGGTCGCGTAGAGGTCGCTCAGGAACTCCGCAAGGGGAATGTTTGGTGTGGTACCGGAAGAGATCGGATCGGCGGCAGTGCTGTATTCGAACAGCAGGGCGTCGCGGGTAAGCGAATTTTGCACTCCGGATTCTGCTAAGGCTGCGGTTTCTCTTGTGACTGTACTCATCTGGAATTCTCCTTCATGCCCCTCAGCGGCTGAAGCCGCGTTCCATTGCCGGAAGCCCAGGTCTCAAAGTCAAGAGACCTGGGGCACCCGCATCTCTCATGGGTATATGGCAATCATAGGAGTCTGGCGGCTTGCCTGGCAAAGTAGGTGACGATGAAGTCCGCGCCAGCGCGGCGGATGGAGAGCAGCGACTCCAGCATGGCCCGTTCGCGGTCGAGCCAGCCGCGCTCGAACGCCGCCTGTAGCATGGCGTATTCGCCGGAGACCTGATAGGCGCCGAGCGGCACGTCGAAGCGGTCGCGCGCCTCGCGGATGATGTCCAGATAGGGCAGCGCGGGCTTCATCA
>JAJYGR010000283.1 GCA_021790655.1 Acidobacteriota bacterium
GGCACCGAGTTTCATCTGCTTGCAGACGCTGGACATTATGCCCCATTTGAGCAGCCAGAGACGGTCGCGAAGCTGATTGGCTGCTTTCTGGATCGAAATTATAGGTCTGGAATTTGCGCCAGCACCACCGGAGCAAAGCGGTGAGTGCCGCGCGGAGACGTTCAACGTCGGCGAAAACCGAGGCCGTCATTCCAGCCAGGCCATTTCGTTACGGTACAGGCGCGGGTCGCGACCTGCTGTGCGATCAAGTCCGACTGGCGCAGTTGGCGAAAGAGTATGGCACGCCGCTTTATGTCTACTCGGCGACCAGCATTCGCCAGCGGGTACAGATGTTTGCCGATGCCTTTGCTGGAATGCGCCACACGCTCTGCTACTCCGTCAAAGCAAACTCCAACCTTTCCATTTTGAGGATGCTGGCGGATTTCGGCACAGGGTTTGACATCGTCTCTGGCGGGGAACTGGAGCGTGTCCGTGTTGCTGCGAAAGCTTCGCTGGACCGCGTTGTTTTTTCCGGCGTGGGTAAGACCGCCGCGGAGATCGATGCTGCTCTCGCCGCAAAAATCCTGGTGTTCAACGTGGAGAGTGCCGCTGAGCTGGATCTGCTGGAGCAGCGGGCGCGCCACCTTCGCAAGCGCGCGCCGGTGGCCATGCGCGTCAATCCGGATGTATTCGCGGCCACCCATCCGTATATTTCGACGGGCATGAGCGAACATAAATTTGGCGTGGAGATGGGAACCGCATACGCGCTCTACCAGCGCGCGGCGCGCAGCAAATATTTGGAGCCCACTGGCGTCAGCGTCCACATAGGTTCTCAGATTCGCAGTGCTGAACCCTTTGGGCAGGCGTTGCAGCGGGTCAGTGAGTTGGTCCGGGAACTCAAATCGCAGGGCATCGACATCCAGCATATCGATGCAGGCGGTGGTTTGGGGATCTCCTACCAACTGGAAGATTCCGAAACGTTCGATCCTCAGGCTGCCGTGAATGCGTACGCCCGACAGGTGCGAGAGGCGCTGGCTGGGTTTGAAGGGGAGCTGCTGCTGGAGCCGGGACGCTTCATCATCGCGCAGGCCGGGGCGCTTCTGACACAAGTGTTGCATGAGAAACTAAACGGCAACAAAACCTTTGTCGTCACCGACGCAGGGATGAATGACCTGATCCGTCCGTCACTGTATCAGGCATACCACGCGATTTTGCCACTGCGACGCGATACGAAACGCAAGATGGCTGTGGTCGATGTTGTCGGGCCGGTCTGTGAGACTGGGGATTTTTTCGCCCGGGACAGGGAACTGCCTGGGCTGACGGCAGGCGACTTCCTGGCCGTGCTCGATGCAGGCGCTTATGGCATGTCGCTCAGCTCCAACTACAATTCGCGTGCCCGTGCCGCGGAAGTCCTGGTGGATGGAAGGACGCATCGGCTGATTCGTCGGCGGGAAACCCTGCGGGAGATGCTGACCCAGGAGCGTGGCTTGCCAAGTAAATAAAGGCGCTGGCGAATCCAATAGTCAAGAAGAGCGGGAATTAATTTTGCGTGCCGGGTGGCATTTCTGAAGAAGCCGCGGCATGGGCCGAATCGGCTGGCGCTAAGCGAGAACTCGCACCTGCGCCCCCGCCAATTGAGGCGGGAGATGACTTGGATGAGGTTGCTGGCACTGCTGCATATTCGCCTTCATCCTGCTTTGGTCCCAGACCCAGCTTGATAAGGGCTCGCGAGTCAGGGGTAATCTTCGTTTGCCAGCCATTGTCGTCCTGATACTTCACCATAGCTGCCTGCGATGCCGCGTCCCACAGTCCAGTGGGAGGTCCATTAAGGTAATGGGCCTGAATCAGAGCTTGCTGGATTTCCGTGGCCCGCTGGGCGTCCATGCTCCGTTGGCCCACCATCGCGTGGTGGCGGTGGCGCGATCTTGCATGGCGCTGACTGCCATGCCTGGCAGCGGCGTGCTGGGAGGCTGAATGATGCGCGGTGGGATGGATGGAAGTGGGATGGGAGGCTACGTGACGCTGATTCCCATGCCTGGAAGTGGTCTTTCGGGAAGACATACGCTTAAGCAAAGTATGGATCCGGGAAGGTGGTCTTCCCTTGTTCGCCATGGAGCCTGTTGCTTTCTGTTGTGCCGAGGAATGCCGCGCGTGTTTCCGATGGGTCGTCGTCGCCGTGGAAGCCCACGCCGAGCCGGCAAGGCTCAAACTGAGCAGGACAATGCCAGCAGCAACCATACCGACTGTCACACGTAAGCGCGATGGAGGGGCGAACCGCATGAGCATAACCTATAGGGAATTCAAGATGTATGCAAGCGTAGAAACTCAATATCAGTAGGAAAAAAGTGGGAGTGGCAAGCGAAATATCAGGCTTTTACGAAGGCGCGGCGTATTAAATTCGCCGCGTCTTCGCTTTTTTCAGTGCTAACCAAGCACGCAGATTGCTACGGCAAAGTTCCTCCGACGTAAGAGTTGCCCATTTCGGGATGTTGTGGATCGACCACCAGGAACACGACATCATCGCCGGATTTCAGCTTGGACGCGAGATCCTGGAACTGGCCGACGTTTGCGATGGGTTGACGATTCATCTGCAG
>JAJYGR010000194.1 GCA_021790655.1 Acidobacteriota bacterium
ATCTATTACTTATGCAAGTAAACACTAGGTTCTTGGTCTCCTGCTCTCAACGAATGAATATTTCCGACACAGGTCATTTAGTTTCGCTCGATATAGCCGAACCAAGATTGCTAAAGTTCAGGATGGCATTGAATACGAGCGGATAGGTGCCGATCGTTTCCCCTCTGTAGATTGGGTCATTGGCAAACAGCAGTACGTTTCCATTGCCGAGATGGGCATCCACGACCGTCACGTGTTCGGCCAGTTGCCGACCGTGGTTCAGCAGACCAGAAATGAGGAGGGTTTTATTGTCCGCATAGCGCAGGATCACCTGGGGTCGATCTGCATCTGGGATTACAAATGGATTGTTCCTCGACTGCTCTTCGTTTAATGGAACGGCCTGCCATGGTTTCACGTTTGGCAGCGCTGGTGGCTTCTCGAATGGCCGCCCCTCGGGAACGTCCTCACTCGCGGAACCCCCACGGCCCGTAGGGCGATGATAGTCCGCCGCCGTCGGAAGGCTCCGGCTGCCCGTCACAAGATTGCTGATGGAAAACGACATTCCAGTCGCGCTGTAGACCGGGACTGTGTTCGCGTATCCATAAGCTACAGGGCTATCGGATGGCAGAACGGCGGTCTGCAAAACGCTGCCGACGACCCGCAAATTTCCCTTGGGCGCCACAAAGACACCCGGAGCCAGGCCCTCTTGAATGGCAAAAGCGGCGGTGTCTTCCGAGGCAATCAGCAGTCCGCCATTCTGCACAAACTGCTTCAGGTGCTCGACACCGGAGAAGCCGAGACCGGGCCGCATGTCTGGAGTGGAAGCAATCTTGCCGATGTTCGGCGTCAGCGCAGTGGTCTGCCAGGGCAATGGATTTCCCCACATCGGCAGGCCGTCGATAATTTGCTGCGCGCTGGCCCGACCTACGGGAGCGAAGATGATCACGTCATACTTGCTGCGCAGGTCTGTCTCCTTGGAAACATCCTGCGTGCTGATGTAGTCATACGGGACGTGGAGATTGTCCAGCGCCTGACGCCACCAGCCTTCCGTCTGGGTGCGGAGCCAAGTGTGCATTATGGCAATGCGCGGTGTGCCGATTGCATGTGTCTTGACCGTCGGCATGGCAGCTATGCCATATGCCTGAAGATTCAAATGCTGTAGCGCCTGCTGCATCTGCGTGCCGCTGACCTTCTGGAACAGGAATGTTCCGGCATGGAAATTTGTTCCTCCGGCAGTAAAGGGTGCATCAGCAACGGAGATATCGGCATCCCGCAGCGCGTAGCGCAAGCTAATTAGAGAGAGCTGCCCGGTGTTGTCGATGGCATAGATCGAACCGGAGCCATGCACTGTACCTGCATCCGCTACAGGCTTGTCGAGCTTCTCCATTGCTGCCTTCAGAATAGTGGGATCTGTTACACGTACAACCTCGACATGAAACAAATCGCCATACGTCCAGCCCGTGTCATCAAAAGGATGCTTCTGCGGATCATCCGGAGACCAGTACTGACGGTCCAGCAATGCATCGGCGATCCGGGAATAAGGCTGGTCCATGCGAATGACATAACTTCCCGCCGGAAAGGTACGCGACGTGGTGGTGGCAGAATTGACCTGTCGCTTGCTTGTTGATGCATCTGTGCTTGCGTCGCCCGTGTGGGCTGCCGTTGCTACCGGCATCGTTACATTTACGGGAGCAGTCGTCCTGCTGATCTCGACATGCTGCAACTCCAGGATGTGCAAAAGGCGCGCCTGCCGGTCGCTTTCCGCTTCGCTAGCGGGCAACACATAGGCCGCGGGGCCAGCGTTCTGTGGCTTTTCAATGGAGCGCTTACTTTTCAAGTAATAGTCATGGAGAAAGAATTTTGTGTTCTGTGAAAAATAACTCAGCGTGGTCAACAGGGCTGTTTCTTCATAGTTATTGTTGTCGCGCTGCGACCATAACACTTTGGGTAGTGGAGGGTTCGGTTTGTACCAGGTGCGCGCATATTCGTCGGGATCGAGGATGCGCTCTTCCGTGTCCGCACCACCGTTGCCGAAGGTTTCATACAGACGGCTGATGCCGTTGTGCATCGCAGCCAAAAACATCAGGTAGCCAGGGCTCCATGTATCGAAGTCTCCATGGGTAAAGACGCCCGGCATGCCCATGTTGGTCATCTGGCCGACGTTGTTCCATCCCAGCATGGCCCATTCCGTGGTCAGCATCGGATCGACCCACGCGTTATATGGGCCATCGCCAACCGTGTTGTCGTAGAGGAACGGAACAGACTCATGCAGGTCATGCAACACCTGCGCGTGCCAGCCTACATAGGTATTCAAAACGTTGCGGCTCAGATCGAGCGTCAAGGCCATCGCGTCGCGATTATTGTCATGCGCGACATAGTGTCCCCAGTAGACCAGTCTCGGCCAGTTCGCGCCCGGATGCGCGAGATGCCATTTATAAATGTCGACCATGCGGTCGCGGCCATCGACCTCGACAACCGGCGTAATCAGCGTGATGACGTGCGAGCGGATGTTTTGAATATAGGGCGCATCATCCACGGCCAGACGATAGGCAAACTCCATCAGGGCCGTGGGTGCTCCCGTTTCCGGGGAATGGATGGTGCCGGTGATGTAATACACCGGGGTGGATGCCGCCACCAGTTGGTCTGCGATCGCATCGTTCATCTCAATGGTCCGCGGGTCGGCCAGCTTTGCCAGTCGCGCGTCGTTCTCCTTCAAATTGGCCAGCAGCGAGGCGTCGGCGATCGCCACCGCAATCATCTCCCGGCCCTCTTCCGTATGGCCGATGGTGAACACTTTGACGCGCGGACTGCTTGCCGCCAACAGTCTAAAATATTTGTACGTGTCTTCGGCATACGGCAGGATATTGGGCGCGCCGGACACATCGCCAAGCACCTTCGCAGGGGTGGGAACCGTCTTCGATGCCGGTAGATAGTCCGTCAGCGGAGAATTGAGATAAGGCTCCGTCGTGTACTTCTTTATATGTTCGGAGTAGGTCGCATCGATCGCTTGTTTTTGGTCACGGGCGTAGGTAGTTTGTGCTCGTAGATTGCTGCGCACAAGAGCTGTCGCACAGATCGACATACAACTCAAAAAAATAAAATGCTTCAACCGTAAGCAATACACAAGTGGCCTCATACAAATGAATGTAACCAATTATTTGTCGATATTTAAAATACTGGTGTAAAAAATACGTCGTCGTTGCCATAACAGAGAAGTCGCGCGGTTCAAGTTACTCGATGGACCATGTACCCGCCCTCAAAAATCAGAAAATGCAAGGGACGCCACACCGGTTAGAATTGCGGAACGGAGATATCTCTGTATGAAGGCGTTCTCTGCCGTGGCGCGTATGAAGGAGGAATGTGCGAATTCAATTTGGGAACATTAGACAGTCGGGGTGGCTGTCCAAAACTGTGGGAATTTTTCTGGCAGCTCTTTTCTTTCTCGCTTTCACGACCACGTGTTTTACCTCCGCGGCGGCGCAGGACAGCAAAACCGACAAAGACAATCCCTACAGCCAACTGAAGTTTCGCCAGATCGGTCCGTTTCGCGGCGGACGGTCCGTCGCTGTTACGGGAGTGCAGACACAGCCTCTCACCTTCTACATGGGGGGTACCGGCGGCGGCGTGTATAAAACGGTCGACGCTGGCAATCATTGGCTGCCCATCTCCGATAAACAGTTTAAGACCGGCTCTGTCGGCGCGATTGCCGTCGCGGACTCCAACCCGAACGTGATCTACGTCGGCATGGGCGAAGGTGATATTCGAGGCAATGCCTCGCACGGTGATGGAATTTATAAATCGACCGACGCTGGCCATACCTGGAAGAACATGGGCCTCGCGGACACGCAGCAGATTGGCGCAGTCCGTGTAGACCCGAAGAATCCTGATCTGGTGTATGTCGCCGCGCTGGGTCACATGGCAGGGCCAAATGATGAGCGCGGGGTCTTCCGCTCGAAAGATGGCGGCAAGACCTGGCAGAAGGTGCTTTTCAAGAGCGATCGTGCCGGCGCAATCGATCTTGCCATCGATCCGATGAACTCCAGCATCCTGTATGCGGCCATCTGGCAAGTGATACGCAAGCCCTGGACATTTGAAAGTGGCGGCCCCGACAGCGGACTGTACAAGTCCACAGACGGCGGCGACACATGGAAGGAAATTACACGCAATCCGGGCCTGCCGAAAGGGGTGATTGGCAGAATCGGCATTGCCGTCTCTCCAGTAATGGCTGGCCGAGCCTGGGCGATCGTCGAAGCAGAGGATGGAGGAATTTTTCGCACCGACGATGGCGGCGCCACCTGGAAAAAAGTGAATGACGAGCGAAAAATCCGTCAACGCGCCTGGTACTACTCCCGCATCTTCGCAGACCCAGCCAGCGCGGACACCATGTATGCGCTGAACACTGGCTTCTTTCGCTCACAAGATGGAGGCGCGCACTTCACGGCAATTCGCACCGACCACGGCGACAATCATGACATGTGGATTGCGGACAACGATGCCAATCGCATGATTGAGTCCAACGATGGCGGCGCAAACATCTCGCTGGATGGTGGCAAGAGTTGGAGCACGGAGGACAATCAACCGACCGCGCAGTTTTACCGCGTCGCGCTCGACAATGACTTTCCCTATCACTTGTACGGCGCGCAGCAGGACAACTCTACTGTAGAGATTGCCAGCCGCGGCAATGGCGGCTCGATCACGGAACGTAACTGGCACGCAGTAGGCGGCGGCGAAAGCGGATGGATTGCGCCGGACCCGACCAACTCCCAAATCGTGTATGCCGGATCGTATGACGGCCTGCTCACGCGCTATGACCATCGAACCGGCGCGGAGCGCGATGTTACCGTCTGGCCGGATGACCCGATGGGTTCGGGCGTAGAGGCCATGAAGTATCGCTTTCAATGGAGCTACCCGCTACTGTTTTCGCGCTTCGACCCTAAGTTGCTGTATGCAGGCTCCAATGTTTTGCTGGCTACGACGGATGAAGGTCAGCACTGGAAGGCCATCAGCCCCGACCTGACGCGCGATGACAAATCGAAGCAGGGCCCGGTTGGCGGCCCGATCACCAAAGACAATACCGCCGTCGAATACTACGACACCATCTTTACCATCGATGAGTCGCCGATTACCAAAGGTTTGCTATGGGTTGGCTCCGACGATGGCCTGATTCATCTGACACGAGATGGCGGCAAGACCTGGGCCAACGTCACGCCGAAAGATTTTCCCGATTGGATTCGCGTCAACTGTATCGCTGCCTCGCCTTACGATCCAGCCGTTGCCTATGTTGCGGCCACCATGTATTTGTCGGATGACTTTCGCCCATTTCTTTATAAGACCAGCGACTACGGCAAGACCTGGAAGAAGATCGTCAACGGACTTCCCGCGGATGAATTTACCCGGGCCATTCGACCCGATCCCAACATGCGCGGCTTGCTGGTTGCGGGTACGGAAACGGGCCTGTACATTTCCTACAACGACGGCGATGCATGGCAGCCTTTCCAGTTGAATCTTCCGCATGTGCCGATTACAGACGTTGCGTTTCAGAAACGCGAAGATGACTTGGTCGTCGCGACCCAGGGCCGCGGATTCTACATCCTGGATGACATGCCTCTGGCGCGGGCGCTCGATCCGTCGAAGTTCCACTCGACTGCGTCTGAGCTGTTCCAGCCGAAAGCCACTTACCGCTACAGTGGCGGCGGTGGATTCGGCGGAAGGACACAGACCGGCGTGGGCCAGAATCCAGCGTCAGGCGTCGTGATCTATTACTTTCTGAAAGATAAGCCGAAGTCGCCCATCACCATCAAGCTGGAGGATGCTTCCGGCAAATTGGTCCGGGAATTTTCCGGCAAACCACCTGCAAAGCCAAAAGCAGACGCCAAACCCGCGGCCGAAGAAGAACGTCCACATCCGCATCCGCTCCCCTCTGCAAAAGCTGGCATGAATCGTTTTGTGTGGGACATGCGCTACCCCGACGCGACGAAATTCCCGGGCATGATCCTTTGGGATGGAAGCGTGCGCGGGCCTCTGATAGTGCCGGGAGAGTACAAGGTGGAACTGGTGGCGGACGGCCAGACGCAGAGCCAGCCTTTCACCATCAAAACGGACCCTCGCGCGCATACTACGCCGGAGGAATTTCAGAAACAGCTTGCGCTGGCGCTCGAAGTACAGCATTCCCTGGCGCAGTCCAACCAGGCGGTGCTGGACATTCAAAACGCGAAGAAGCAACTGGCCGCCTACTCCACCAGTTCCAATCCGAGAGTGGCCCAAAGCGCGAAACAAATCTCAGACAAACTAAGTGAAGTAGAAAATGCCATCTACCAGACCAAGCTGAGGGCCGATGAAGATGCTCTGAATTATCCCATTAAGCTGAACAATAAATTTGCATCTCTTCTATCGACCATCAACTCCACCGATGTCGCTCCGACGGCGCAATCCTATGAGGTATATCGGGACCTGAGCGCCAGGCTAAAAGTACAGATGGAAAAACTGAATCAGATCGTTACCCAGGACATTGCGAACTTCAATAAACTCGTGCGCGACGAAAACATACCGGCTGTTTCGATGAAGACGAGTGAGCAAACGCGCAAATAGTCGTTGCGATAGAGCGCGCGCCCCATCCTATGCAGCTTCCTCGCAAAGGATGGGAGCCTACTAGGCTTTCTCGCAGTTGATCATCCATGGAATGCCGAATCGGTCGACCAGCATGCCAAAACGCGCGGCCCAGAACGTCTCTTGCAAGGGCATCCGCACTATGCCGTTTTCCGCCAATGCGTGGAAGATGCGTTCCGCCTCCGCCGGGTCCTTGAGATTGATCGACACGGAGAATCCTTGTGGCTTTTGATAATGCTCCGGAGGAGCATCCGAGCCCATCAAAAGCGTGCCGGCCACCTTCATGCTGACGTGGAGGATCTTGTTGCGCCATTCCGGTGGCGTTTGTGTCTCCGCAGGCGTGCCGGCGTGGGTCTGCATCATTTCGATTTTGCCACCGAGACATTGCTCATAGAATTTGAACGCCGCCTCGCAGTTGCCGTCGAATAACAAATACGGATTCAATTGCATCGTGCTTTCCTTTCCAGTTGATGCGTCGTTATTTCTCCGCAGCCTCTTGAACAAATAAAGGCGTAAAGTAGTCGCGAAGCCGCCACGCAAGAATGCTCCATAGGATGGTTGCGAAGATTCCCGGCGGCAAACCGCGCGGTTGCATCGTCAGATGAAAGACCAGGATGTTGGCGAGGACGGGTGCAAGCAGGGCCAGGGCCAAAGGTACAAACCTGTTTATGAGCAGAAGAGCTCCTGCAATCACCTGTACTCCGGCGACAAAAAATATAAAGTGCGACTGTATCATTGCGCCGAGAAACGTGCCCGCCAGACCAGGAATTGGAGGCGCGGGGATAAAGTGAAGAAACCCGTTCAGGCCGAAGACGAAAAACATCAACCCAAGAAGGATGCGCGCGGTGATCGCGACGATTTTCATTTGACTTGACTCCCTTGCTTGAAATCATTTCCCTAGTGCAAAAAATCTCCTCAGTCCGCAAAGCCTGCTAGCCGCCAGCAATGGCCCCCAGGATGATCAGCGGCTCCGCGCCTGATGTAACCGCATCGGGCAGTGGAGTGTCAGGCGGTTCGTGCGACAGGTCCTCTTCGCAGGCAAAGAAGCGCAGGAACGGTCGCCGCTCTTGCGTGACCTGGTCACGGATTGTCCCGCGCAGCATTGGATAGCGTGCCTCAAGCGCGTCGAGCACTGAGCGCTGCGTGGCCCGAGTCTCCACTTCCAGCTCAACCTCACTGCCAACCTTAGCGAGTGTCCGCAAATGTGGCGGCAATATCACTCGGACCACGCTGCGGGGCATGGATTCTTTCATGACAGCGTTTGGACCTCGACAGAAAACACCGCCGGAAGATCGCGGACGATTGGCGACCAGTTGTCACCAGCATCCGCCGACGCGTAAACCTGTCCGCCCGTGGTACCGAAATACACGCCGCATTTGTCGAGCGAATCGACCGCCATCGCGTCGCGCAATACATTCACATAGCAGTCGCGTTGCGGCAGACCTTTGGTGAGCGGCTCCCACTCGTTTCCGCCCGTCCGGCTGCGATAGACGCGCAGCTTTCCATCGAGCGGGTAGTGCTCGGAGTCGCTCTTGATGGGGACGACGTACAGTGTCTCCGGCTCGTGCGCGTGAATGTCGATAGCGAAGCCAAAGTCGGTCGGCAGGTTCCCGCTGATCTCCTGCCATGAGTCCCCTGCATTGTCGCTGCGCATGACGTCCCAGTGCTTCTGCATGAACAGCACGCCGGGCCGTGACGGGTGCATCGCAATGTGATGCACGCAGTGGCCGACTTCCGCAGTGGGATCGGGGATGTACAGCGAATGCAGCCCCTGGTTGATCGGCTTCCATGTCTTGCCGCCGTCGTCGGTGCGAAATGCGCCCGCCGCAGAGATGGCAATAAAAATTCGCTGAGGATCGCTCGGATCGAGGATGATGGTGTGCAGGCACATTCCACCTGCGCCGGGCTGCCAGCGCGGTCCGGAGCCATGCCCGCGCAGCCCGGAAAGCTCCTGCCACGATTGGCCGCCATCGGCCGAGCGGAACAGAGCGGCGTCTTCCACCCCGGCATAGACGGTATCCGGATCGGTCAGCGAAGGTTCCAAGTGCCAGACCCGCTTGAATTCCCACGGGTGCGGCGTGCCGTCATACCACTGATGCGTGCCGGGTACGCCGTCATACGCGAACTTGTTGCCGACCGGTTCCCACGTCTTGCCGCCGTCGTTGGAACGCTGAATCAGTTGCCCGTGCCAGCCGGTAGACTGCGAGGCATACAGCCGGGCCGGGTCAACCGGTGAACCTTTCAGGTGATACATTTCCCAGCCGCCGAAGTGGGGTCCGCTGACTTCCCACTGCTTGCGTTTGCCGTCCGATGTCAGAACAAACGCGCCTTTTTTTGTGCCAACCAGTACACGTACTCCGCTCATTGCTCACTCCTCTCTAAAGAGAACGCCGTTCTTCACTTACTACTTCCCATCAAATCTTGGAATCATTGGGGTCGGATCCCGCTCGCGCCATCGCCGCTGGACTTCTGCGAGGACTTGTTCGCGGCAATTTTCCATTTGCGCGATCAGGGCGCACGGCGCGCTGGTCTCCTCGTGCCGCGCTCCCCAGATCAACAACTCCAACAGCACTGGCGCAAGGTCAATCCCCTTCTTCGTCAGCCGATAGTTCACACGTCTGCCATCCGCCTCCTCTACCTCCGCAGTAATGATTCCCGATGCTTCGAGGTTCTGCAGACGGTCTGTCAGGATATTTGAGGCGATCCCTTCTCCGGACTCCTGGAACTCCTTAAACGTCCTGTATCCGCGGACCATCAGATCGCGGATGATCAACAACGACCAACGATCGCCAAACTTTTCGAGAGAGATACTTACCGGGCAACCGGAACGGCGTTTTGACTTGGGTTTCCTAGACACATTGGACACAGTATCAATATCACTTGCATTTTGCAAGTGATATTGCGTGGAGGAAATTGAACTTTATCTTTCTAATAATGGAACGCTCGAAATTCCACAGTCAGGCTTCATGCTTTATGGGCAGTGGACGAGTTCTCTCTGACGCGATAGAGTGTTGTTTCCATATCTATTTGGGTCACGGAATAGGTGAAACGTATGCGGTCACATCGTCCTGTTTTTGTAATTGGTTGCATGTGGGTGACGGCGATCATTGCTTTGCTGCCCTCTACTCCTGCTCACGCGCAAACAACGCTGGCCTCAACGCCTCCGATGGGGTGGAACAGTTGGAACCACTTTGCCAAAAAGGTCACCGATGCGGACGTTCGCGCCGCCGCCGATGCGCTAGTCGCCAGCGGGATGCGCGATGCCGGTTACATCTACGTCAACATTGACGACACCTGGGAAGGCCAGCGCGATGCGCAGGGAAACATCCAGACCAACAGCAAGTTTCCCGACATGAAAGCGCTGGCGGACTACGTACATTCCAAAGGTCTGAAGCTGGGAATTTATTCCTCTCCGGGGCCGAAAACATGCGCCGGATATGAAGGAAGCTATGGTCATGAGCAACAGGATGCCGACACCTACGCAAAATGGGGCGTCGATTATTTGAAATATGACCTGTGCAGCTATAGAAATGTCATGAAGACAGAGTCCAACGGCGACCGGCAAAAAGCGTGGACCATGATGCAGCAGGCCTACGAGAAAATGCACCAGGCACTACTGAATACGCATCGCCCCATCGTGTACAGCCTATGCCAGTACGGGTGGGACGCAGTCTGGAACTGGGGGCCGAAGGTCGGCGGCAATCTGTGGCGCACCACTGGCGACATCAGTGACAGCTATGACCGTATGTCCTTGATTGGCTTTTCTCAGGCTGGTCTGGCCAAATATGCAGCTCCCGGCCACTGGAATGATCCGGACATGCTGGAAGTGGGCAACGGGCGCATGAAGCCAGACGAATACCGTACGCACATGAGCCTGTGGGCGATGCTGGCCGCGCCCCTGCTGGCAGGCAACGATCTGAGCAAAATGGATGATACGACCAAGAGCATCCTGATGAACAAAGAAGTCATTGCTGTCGATCAGGATGCATTGGGAGTGCAGGGAGATCGCGTCCACGCCACAGGACCTTTTGAGGTTTGGATGAAGCCGCTCCAGGATGGGAGCAAGGCCGTTGCGCTGTTCAACCGCAGCGACACTCCATATCCAATCACAGTGCAGATGAAAGATGTGGGGTTCGACGGCCCTTTGCAGGCGCGCGATTTGTGGTTGCACAAAGACCTCGGCACACTTAACGGCTCCTACACTGCCGTGGTTCCGAGGCATGGCGTGGTCATGCTTCGATTGAAGCCGTAACGCGTGTGACGATAACAACTGAAATCATCCGCCTCCGATTACCATAGCTTGCCAGTGCCTGCGTCTTCGCGGACCCTTTGGATATATCCTTTGGAGTCGATTTTTTTGCCTGTCGAACCACCGGACATATAGCGAATCTTGCCGAAGATAGGCCGGTCGAACCATGGACGATCATGCTTCCCAACCATCGCCCAGGCGATACCTGCATATCCATTGGGATCGCGTCCGTCGAGTTCATAGCGGTCATTCATCGTTACCGCACGTTCAAAAGCAACCGCCGGGCTGGACGACCATTCCAGAATTTTCTTCGCCCAGTACATGCGCATGTAGTTGTGCATCCAGCCGAAATAGACCATCTGGAGTTGCGAAGCGTTCCATAGCTCATCATGCGTTTCGCCGCGCTCCAGTTGCTCCAGCGTGTAGTTCCACTCGCGGCGGTCCTGCGCATGCTCGGCGAGGGACTGACTTGCCCACGGCTCCGCGCACTCAACTGAGTCGTAGGTTGGCGTGTACTTTACAAAATTTACCGCCAGTTCGCGCCAGATAATCAGTTCATTGAAGAACGAGTCGCGCGCCTTCGCAAGCGAGGCATTTTTTTGGACCGTTGCATCCACGGCCAGCGCAATTTCCAGCGGGCCAATATGTCCGAAGTGGAGATACGGAGACATTCGGCTGGTGCCATCCACGGTCGGCTGGTTCCGCTTCTCATCGTAATTTGCCAGTACATGTTCGATGAAAAACTTCAGCCGCTTGCGCGCAGCGCGCGAGCCACCAGTAAAACTTTCCACCGGGCCAACGCTCCGATCGAACTTCTTCCAACCATCCGTAATGTCGCTGGTCGTCGGATAGCTCTCAAAATCTTTCGGGCGTTTCCACGCATATTGCGCCTTCGGATTTTTCAACGGATGCAGATAGTTCGGCAGTTCTTTATACAACCGGGGCCGGAGCACATACGCCGCATATTGCGCCTTGGGAAACAGCTTGCTCGGTACAATCACGTCTGCATCGACCGTCCAGAATGGAATATCGAGCCGCTTTGCAATCACCTGCCGCCAACGCTCCGGTTCGCGACACGGATTTTCGTCGCCAATCAGGATCGCTGCGTTCACTTCCTCCAAAAGCTTTTCAAGGGAGTTTTCCGGAGGACGTCGCACGATAAATGCGATGTTGCGCTCTGCCAGGTCCGCTTCAATGTCCGGCAACCCTTGATTCAGAAAAACGTAATGACGCAGATTCGCATTGGGGAAATTGGAAATCGCAGAAAAATATACCAGCAACGGCAGGCCAAGTTCATTGGCTACGTGCACCGCGCAGTCTACCGCAGCGTTGTTCAAGCCCCGCTCAGCTCGCTGCATCCAGTAGACAACGCAGGCCCCATCGCGCTTGGGCGGTCCACTGCGGCGAACGGTAACGCGTGTGTCGGCAGCCAGGACAGCTAATTCAGCGGGTAGGTTAGTGGCCAAGAGAAGTTCGATTCTACGATCCAACGATTAAATTCCAGACATGCGCACTACCAATCTAAAACCGCAGCTCCACCGGAGAAAAACCGATAGTTTTCGATTTTCGCTCGACCCATAGAAACAGTGTCTTCGGATTGTCGTTGACGCGAATTCCGATCACAACGCCAGTACCGTACTGTTTCGTCACAAGAATTTTGGCGCTTGTAATGGTGCCGTACTCGCCAGTCGGCCCCCAGTCGTCCACAAACTCTTTGTATGGATACAGCTTGTACTGGTCGGGATGCTGTTGCCACTGCGGATCGTTGTTCCAGAGGCCGAATGCACGCGAATAATCCTTCG
>JAJYGR010000099.1 GCA_021790655.1 Acidobacteriota bacterium
CAAGCTGGACGGCGAAGCGGCGGAGAAGGTCGTCTCCGGCATGGCGGATGCGTGTCGCGCCAATGGCTGCGCACTCATCGGCGGCGAAACCGCGCAGATGCCCGGCTTTTACGCCGAGGGAGAATATGATCTTGCCGGGTTTATCGTCGGCGTGGTGGAACGTGAAAAAATCATTACCGGCGCAGGCATTCGACCGGGAGACCTGCTCATCGGGCTGCCTTCCACCGGCCTGCACACCAACGGCTACTCGCTGGCCCGCAAATTGTTTTTTCAGGTGGCGAAGTACACCCCGGACCATTACGTGAATGAGCTGCGCGAGAAGGCCGGTGTCGCGCTGATGAAAACGCACCGCAGTTATCTGAACATCATCCGTAAACTGACGACAGCGGACCTGGTGGTCGGCATGGCGCACATTACCGGTGGCGGCATCACGGAAAATCTGCCGCGTATTTTGCCGAAAAATGTTTCCTGCGCGATTGAACTCGGCTCCTGGCCGGTACTGCCTATTTTTGAGCACCTGCAGGCGCTGGGCAATGTAGAGCAGGAAGAAATGTTGCGTACCTTCAACATGGGCATCGGTATGGTCTGCGTTGTTCCGGTGGATAAATACAAACGGGTCAAGTCTCTGCTGGACCGCGCATGCGAGCCCCACTCCGTAATTGGCAAGGTCGTCAAAGGCGACCGCAGGGTCCTGTACAACTGATCGCACCATGACGCGTCTTGGCATTCTTCTCTCAGGTCGTGGTTCCAATTTTCTGGCCATCGCGGATGCGATTGCGCGCGGCAAGCTGCCCAACGCGAAAATTGTTGCGGTCGTTTCCAATAAAGCCGATGCGCCTGGAATTGCAGCCGCGCGCGCCCGTGGCCTGTCCGCGCATGTCATCGAAGCAAACGGCCGCAAGCGTGCCGAGCAGGATGCTGAAACCCTCGCCTGCCTACGGGAACATGAAGTGGAGTTGGTCTGCCTCGCCGGGTATATGCGTCTGCTGTCGCCGGAGTTCGTCGCTGCTTTTCCCCAGCGCATTTTGAATATTCATCCTTCCCTGCTGCCTGTGTTCCCTGGACTCGATGCGCAGCACCAGGCGCTACAGTATGGCGTCGGCATCACAGGATGCACGGTGCATTTTGTCGATGAGCAACTGGACCACGGCGTCATCGTCCTGCAACGCGCCGTGCCTGTAATGGATGGAGACGACGAAGCGAAACTCTCCGCGCGCATTCTGGAACAGGAGCATATCGCTTATCCTGAGGCCATTGCACGCGTTTTGAGCGGGCAGTATTCCATTCAGGGAAGGCGTTACGTTTTGCGTGTACCGGAGAAAAATTCCTTATCACAGGAGGCGCGATGATCCGCTTCGTGAAGGCGCACGCCTGCGGCAATGACTTTTTGATCGTTGACGAGCCGTTGGAGGAGAGTCGCTATTCTAAAGTCGCGCAGACGCTGTGTACGCGCAACACAGGTGTGGGCGCGGATGGCGTCGAATATCTCACGCTGGGCGACAACGGCAGCTTTGCGATTCGTCTCTTCAATGCGGATGGATCGGAGGCGGAAATCTCTGGCAATGGAACTCGCTGCGTCGCCGCCTATCTGGCGCAGCAAGAGGATGTAGACGAGATATCTCTCCGCACTCATGCTGGCGTGCGTCACTGCCGCATCGTGGAACGCGACCATCCCCGCTATCGCATCGCAACCGAGATGGGGGTCCCACGCGTCGAAACCAAAACGATCGCATTGAAAGATGGAACAAGCGTTGCGGGCCTTGCGGTCTCCATCGGAAATCCGCACTTCGTCATTTTCGTTGATGATGAAACTTTCGCTTGTTTTGGCCATTCCTGGCAGCAGGTTGGCGAAGAAATCTGTGTACATGCAAGCTTCCCAAAAGGTACAAACGTTGAATTTGTGCGTGTGATAGATACAAATATCATTGCATTTCGCATTTACGAGCGCGGCGTAGGGCCTACACAATCCTCTGGCACAGGGAGCTCTGCCTCGGCTGCTGCAAGTATGCATGCGCGCGGCGTGGCCCGGTCTCTCACTGTCATCGCAGAAGGCGGAGAACAGGCCGTCGAGTGGCCCAACAACAGCGTCAGCCTGCGCTTGACTGGGCCTGCGGAAATCATCGCGCAAGGGGAATGCTTCCTCGTATGACCGTGATTGCGCGCCACACCGTTGCGATACTCCCGCCAGCACTGCTGAGCGGGGACGGAGTGCGCCTTGTTTCTCCTGCCAGTTGGTTCGATCCGCAGAAAGTACATATCGGCATGGAAGCCATGCGCAAGATCGGCTATCGGCCGGAGTTGGGAAGTAATGCGCTGGCGCGCTATGGGCAATACTCCGCAGGCTCGCCAGAGCAACGGCTTGAAGATTTACATGCAGCTTTTGCCGATCCAAGTGTGCGCGCCATTATATGTAACCGCGGCGGTTACGGATCGGTTGAATTGCTTGCTGGACTCGATCTCGAACTGGTCCGCCGCAACCCGAAAGTGCTGGTCGGATGCAGCGACATCACCAGCCTGCAAACCTGGCTGCATAATGCGACCGGTCTTGTGGTCTTTCATGGCCCGATGGCAGCAGGAGATTTTGCGCGGGAGAACGGCGTGGACATTCCCAGTTGGCTATCGGCGCTGTCGCAGGACCAACCCTGGGAACTTGGCCCGGATGCTGGTTTGCGTGTTCTGCGAGCAGGACACGCAGAGGGAAAATTCTATGGTGGATGCCTCTCTATGTTGGTCGCTTCCCTCGGCACTCCGTATGAGATCGAAACAGACAATACAGTCCTGTTTCTTGAAGATGTAGGCGCCAAGCCGTATCAAATCGATCGTATGCTGATGCAGTTGCGATTGGCAGGAAAACTCGACCATGTGCGTGGCATCGTTTTCGGCCAGATGAAGGACTGCGTGCAGCCGGGCGCAGCGGAAGATTTACTGGATGCCGTGCTGGTGCGTGTGTTCGCAGATTTTCCCGGGCCGATTGCGATTGGCCTGCGCTCTGGCCACGTCTCGGAGCGCAACATTACTCTGCCGATTGGTGTGGCCTGTGAACTCGACCTGATGGGAACGCCTGTACTCCGATTCACCGAACCAGCAGTTAAATGCAGCGCAGAAAATGTAGGAGCCAAGTGACCCTTCCGACACGACATGTTCATATGATCGGCATTTGTGGCAGCGCCATGGCCTCTTTGGCGGGCCTATTGCAGTTGCGCGGGTGGCGCGTGACAGGGTCGGACAAAGCTGCGTATCCACCGATGTCCAATCTGCTGGAGCAACTGAAAATTCCAATCGCCCAGCCGTTTGCAGAAAAAAACCTCGATCCGCGTCCCGACTTGGTCATTGTCGGAAACGCTATTTCGCGTGGCAATCCTGAATTGGAATTTGTCCTCGACCAACGCATTCCGTTTTCCTCGCTGGCCCAGGTAATCTACGAAGAATTTCTTATGGGCCGTGAGTCCCTCGTTGTTGCCGGAACGCATGGCAAGACGACGACCACCAGTATGCTGGCATGGATATATGAAACTGCCGCACATAATAACCCCGACTTTGCGCCCTCGTTTTTGATTGGCGGGATCGCGGAAAATTTTTCTTCTAGTTTTGCGCTGCGAAATACACGGCCTTTCATACTGGAGGGCGATGAATATGACACAGCCTTTTTCGATAAAGGCCCAAAGTTTCTTCACTACTTTCCAGATGCACTGATTTTGACCCATGTCGAGTTCGACCACGCCGATATTTACGCCGATCTGGAGGCAGTAAAAACTGCGTTTAGGCGGCTCGTCAACCTTGTGCCACGTCGCGGGCGCATTGTTGCCTTCGATGGTTCAAGCAATGTGACGGAGTGCGTCTCGCGCGCCTTCTGCCCTGTCGAGCGCTATGGGTTTGCACAGGATTCTCACTGGCGCATTCAGGACCTTTCGATTCAGGACCATCTCAGTCATTGGCGCATTGAGCAAAATGGCATTCCGTGGCTGGAGGTCGAAATGCCCGTCGTCGGCGAACACAATGTACTCAACGCAACGGCGGCAGCCGCGCTCGCTGCGGGCCAGGGAGTTCCTGCAGAGGCCATTCGTGAAGCTTTGCAAACCTTTCGCAGCGTCAAGCGTCGGCTGGAAGTCATCGCGGAAATCGATGGCATCACCGTGATTGATGATTTTGCCCATCATCCGACAGCGATCCGCGAAACGCTCCGCGCATTGCGATTGCAATATCCTGGCGCGAGACTTTGGGCGGTACTTGAGCCGCGCTCGAATACCCTGCGGCGCAATATTTTCGAGCGGGAACTGACGGAAAGTCTCGCGTTGGCGGACCAGATGATTCTGGCAGCCGTATACCAGGCCAGCAATGTTCCGCCGGAGCAGGTCATGCATCCAGAGCATGTTGTACAGGCACTGCAAAACGAAGGAAAATCCGCGCGCCAGCTACCGGACATTACCGCCATTATCGACTATCTCAGCGACCATCTACAGCGTGGCGACGTGGTTGCGATCCTCTCCAATGGCGGCTTTGACGGAATCTATCAAAAGCTTCCCGAGCAACTGCGCGCTCGTCATGGGAACAACCGAGGTTACGCAACAGGGACCATCGTCGCATCATGATTCCAGCGATCAAAATTTTTCTCTTCTATACTGCCTTCTCTCCGATTGCAGCATTGCTCGGCTTTCCCTGGACGCTGATCACCGGAGACATTACATTTCTTTATCGTTTTTCCCGGTGGATTGCAGGAACTGGAGTTCGTCTGGCAGGCATCCAGATACACGCAGAAGGTTTAGAGAGTATCCCAGCAAATCAGTCCTGCATCTTTATGGCGAACCACGTCTCCAACCTGGACCCGCCAATACTTTTGTCCCTCATCCCCGGACGCACCGCGTTTTTTGTCAAGAAAGTCCTGATGAAAGTCCCCTTGATCGGCGTGGCCATGGGCATGGCCGGTTTCGTGCCCGTTGAGCGCAACAAGGGGCGCGACAGCGCGCGAGAGAGCATTGAGCGTGGCTCCAAGGTGCTCGCTTCCGGTGTACACATCACCAGTTTTCCAGAGGGCACGCGTTCCCGAACAGGCCAGTTGCTTCCATTTAAGAAAGGGCCATTTTATCTGGCGCAGCAAACAGACGCACCCATTATCCCCATATCTATTTTCGGTACAGAAGCCATGATGCGCAAAGGCAGCCTGAGGATCATGCCAGGAAACGCACACGTTCACTTTCATCCGCCAATACACGCCAAAGACTACGCGACCCGGGAAGAACTCATGTTCGCAGTGCGAGATTCGATAGCGCTTGGCCTGCCGGAGTGGATGCGAACCTGACCGCTTACAGAAAGTTCTCGTTAGGAGACAGGCTTCAACAAGGCATGATAGCCATTCGCCATTACCTTGTGTCGCATGGATTGTGCCTGCTCGGTGTTCGCGAAGGGGCCAATCTGCACATGCAGAAATTTATCGCGTTTTCCCGGGTAAATTCCCGCATGAAAACCGCGTTTGCGTAATTGTGCCACCAGCATTTGCGCATCTTTGCGGTTTCCAATTGCACCCACCTGCACCATATAGCGTGAAGCTCCAGTGCTGCCAGATACAGCCGCATTCGTACGCGCTATGGGTGCATTCACCTTGCTCACGGTCGTAGATGCAGTGGGCTTCTGGATATTTTGCGTCACAGCAACCTGCTTCACGATTTCGTGGAACGGCTGCTGGATCGGGTTGCTGCCATATCGGCCATCGCTATGACCCATCGGATACGTTGGGCGTGCCAACGATGGACTGCTCAACATCGGCTTGGCCGGATTGCTGGAAGATACCTGCGATTGGTGTTTCTCCGTTGGTCTGGGGGGAGCAGGCATAGCAGACAATGCTGTGCCTGTTGTCGCCATGCTAATTCCACCGCGACCGAAAGTATATCCAAGACCAAAAAAAACAGCCGTAATCAACGATGCTGCAAAGAAGATCGTCAGAATTGTACCGGTACTCCAATGCACCTCGGATGCATCGAGACCATCCAACTTTTCTTCCCAGATGGCCGTCATTGCTAGGCACCCTCACCCGGCTTTGACTGCATACCTTGCGTAACATTTTTCAAGAGTGTCACCAACTCGATCGGAAGCGGAAAGACGATGGTGGTGTTTTTCTCTGCGCCAATCTCGCTGAGAGTTTGCAGATACCGCAACTGCATGGTGATAGGCTGCTCGGCCAGCAGCGCCGCTGCCTCTACCAGGCGCTGGGCTGCATTGAACTCACCTTCCGCATTGATGACCTTGGCCCGCTTTTCCCGTTCTGCCTCAGCCTGCCTGGCCATGGCGCGCAGCATAGACTCGGGCAGATCGACCTGCTTCACTTCCACGCTGACCACTTTCAATCCATAGGGCGATGTGTGCTGATCGATGATGGTCTGGATCTTCAGATTCAACTTCTCGCGATGGGCCAGCAATTCATCCAGTTCGACCTCGCCTAGGACAGACCGCAACGTGGTCTGCGCAAATTGGGAGGTCTGATACACGTAATTTGTGACCTCAACGACAGCTTTCGCGGCATCGATGACGCGCAGCGTAATGACCGCATTCACCTTCAATGTGACGTTATCGCGGGTAATGATGTCCTGCGCGGGAACTTCCATTGCCTCCTGCCGCAGAGAGATGCGCACCATTTGATCGAACGGGCGGAAAACCAGGACCACGCCCGGACCTTTTGGAGAACTCAGCAGCCTGCCCAGTCGAAAAATAACGCCGCGCTCATACTCTTTCAAAATCTTGATGGAACTGAAGATATAAAAAGCGACAATGACGACAATCGCCAAAACGGTTGTGGATGGCATAGGAACTCTCCGGCGGCAGGAAATGCTTGCCATACGATGTATAGCATGAGCTGCGTTACTAAAAGCGGAAAAGCTCGTTTAGGAATCTTTCTGGTCACGTTCCACCTGTAACAAAAGCCCGTTGCGGCCGCGGACTCGGACAGCCTCGCCGACAGCAACTGTGGTATCGGCACGGGCCTGCCAGATCTCTCCACGTACCAGCACCTGTCCGTCAGGATTGAGCGCGGTCTGCGCTACCGCCAGGCTGCCGAACAGGGACTCATTTCCGGTCTGTACTTTGTTGCGTCGCGCGCGTACCGCAATCGTAGCCAGAAAAATAGTAATCGCGCCGAAGCCGATACCAGCCCCCAGTGCGGTGCCGAGATGCACACGCAATTCGGGGATCGGCCCATTGACCAGAGTGAGCAGGCCAAAGACGAGACAGGCAATCCCAGCCAGTCCCAGCAGGCCATGCGTTACAAACTTGATATCCAGCACAAACAGCACCAGCGCCGCAATGAGAAAACCGACCGCAGTGTACTCCAACGGCAGCAGGTTCAAGGCGAACAGCGATATCAGCACCAGCAGCGTTCCCAGCGCGCCAGGGACAATCGTGCCCGGCGCATTGAATTCCATATAAATCAACAGGCCGCCCATGATAAGCAGCAGCACGGCAAGGTTGGGGTCCGTCAACGCGCCGAGAATTTTTTCGCGCGTGCTCGGCGACATCGCTTCCACGTTCGCATTCTGCGTATGCAGAATCTGCTTGCCGCCATTGAAACGCGTGATCGTCATGCCATCCAAATGGTCCAGGAGCGCGGCGACATTCGGTGAAATGGTGTCGATCAGATGCAGTTTGAGCGCTTCCTGATCGGTGTAGGATTTTGAGTTTCGCACAGCATCTTCAGCAGCCTGCACATTCCGTCCTCTGCGCGAGACGTAGGAGCGCAAAAACGCCGCAGCATCATTCTCAATTTTTACCTTCAGGACCGGGTCCATCTTCTGCCCCTCCAGAATCGGATGGGATGCGCCGGTGTTGGTGCCAGGCGCCATGGCTGCGATGTCAGCGGATTCCAGAATAAAAAATCCTGCGGAAGCTGCACGACTCCCGGAAGGCGCTACGTAAACGATGACAGGAACTTCCGACTGCTCAATGGAAGTCACAATTTCGCGCGTGGAATCGAGCAGTCCGCCGGGCGTTCCCAGTTCCACGACTACGGCCTGCGCGTGGATCTGGGCGGCATGATCCAGTCCCCGCTGCAAATAGGCGGCGCTGATGGGCTGGATCGTGTCATGCAGCGGCACTTCTACCACTATTGGTCGCGACGGCGCTGCCTGCACGGAAGAAAAAACCATTAGAAAAATAATGCCACCGGACAGCAAGGAGCAAGCAAACCAGGCTGGCACGGCTGTAAAGCAAATACTCCAGATGCCGTTTTTATTTGCTGTATGCATGACGCCGCGCCTCCACGCGTTCTTATTTGCCTAGTTGAGACTGGATCGCCTGTTGAATGCCCCTGGCTGCACTGTTCTTTGGATCGATCTGCAAAGCATGTTCTACATTTTGCTGTGCGATCGGCAGAGAATGCTGCGCCAGCGCAAGACGCGCCAGCACCAGATAGGCCGCAACGTTGGGTTGAATCTGTAGCGACATGTTCGCCTCGTGTTGTGCAATGCTCTGGCTTCCGGCATACTCATGGACCTGCGCCAGACCTGCATAGGCAGCCGCACTTTGGGGGTCCGAAGCAAGCGCAAGCTGAAACTCCCGCTGTGCCTCCAGCAGCAGACCGTCGTTCACATAAGCGTTCCCCTGCTGGCAGAGTAGTGTGGCCCGCGCATCCGGCGCCATGGAATGCAGCTTCATCGCATTCATCTGCTCCATGGCAAATGCAGCCTGACGAAACGCGCTCTCATCGTAGGACCGGGCGATACGTTCCAGCGGTTCGTAGTCCGGGCTGGTCGCAGAAGCGCCAGCAGTTGCAGAAGAAGCTCCAGAAGCAGGGGTATTCGTCTCAGGCTTGTCGATGGAAGACCTGTCGGTGGAAGGCGTGCTCGCCGCGGGTGCTTTGACTGTCGACATATTTTTCTGGGTCGCCGACACTGGCTCCGCAGCGACTGCAATCGGACCATCTTTAAGCATGATCAAGTTCTTCCGCAACCGCTGCGCCTCCTCATCCTGTGGGCGCAGTACAAGGCTCTGCGAAACAGCTTTCAACGCTGCTGTGTAATTTTTGGTGCGCCGTTCGGACACAGCCAGGTTGAACCAATAATCCGGGTTCTGCGGATTCAGTTCGACTACGCGCTGAAACAATGCCGTGCCATTCTGTCCACGCCGATTGATGGCGATTCCTTCATTATTAAGAACTTCCGGCATGGGCAACACGGAAGCGATCGAAGAAAATTCCGTCTGCGCCTTGGCATAGTTGCCGGTGTAGAGATAGCTGAGGCCAGCATAGAACTGTGCTTCCAGAGCGTGCCGGCTTCCCTGAGGAACTTTGCTGAGCGGCACAACTGCCTGCTCATACTGCTGGTTGGCGAAGTATGCCTTGCCGAGCGCCAGCCATGCCTGGGTGTAATTCGGGCTGAGCTGTACCGCCTTGGTCAGATGACTGATTTGCTCCTCGATGCCCGGTTCCACCTCGCCCCGGATGTAATTCTCAAAGGCATCCAGGCGCAGTCCCTGGCTGGCGGCAAGGAATGTCTGCTCATCCAGATGCAACGAGGGTTCGATCTGCATGGCAACCTTCCATGCCAACTCGTTTTCAAGGGGAATCAACTGGTCCAGATTTCCTTTTACTTCGAGCATCGCTTCCATGCGCGGGCCATACATTTCCAAGACTCGTGCAGTGGCTGTAATCTGGCCGCTCGCTACGCTATAGTTTCCGAAGATGACGTAGTCGGCATCCAGTGTTTGCGCTATGCGATACGTGGTTGCCTGCGTTGGATGAAAATCCGAAGGAAGACCCAGATGCTCCATAGCGTAGCGGCGGTCTTCCCGGTGGATAGTCAAAAAGCCAGCCGACGTAAGCCGTTGGTTCATGATGTCCGGGAAGGAGGAGCCAATCCAGTCCAACCCTGGCTGGGCCGAGTTATTTTCAAACGGCAGTACCCAGACCAGGTGGCCATCCCAGCCAAGTCCAGATGCTGGCGCTGATTGTGCCAATGATGGCAACGTACTCAGCGCCATCCAGCTCGCAAGGACGATACACCAGAAGGCCAAGATTAAGAAAACACGAAAACAGCTATGAAATTTGCGCTGTATCACGACACTGGTGATTATAGAAGCCTGCCGCTGGAATTCCTGTTGCCGTCTCTCGGAACCTGTCTAAAAACTAACTATGCCTACGCATGCGCATGCGTGCGAACAAGATATGGAGCGCCATCAATAAGTCGATTTATGGATGGCAGAATGAGGCGGACCGCTTCCGTAGAGGCCATCATCGATGGCTGTGATGGATATCATAATTGCCACTTCTAGGCGTAGATGCGGTTTTATGCCTCAACGGGCAGAGAGTCGATCTTTGACTTCAAGACGTAGCTTGCCATAGCCTGCGCCAGTTGCGAGTCTACTTCGTCGGCTATGGCCATCACATCGACTAACAACAGGCTGAAGTCCACCTTATGAAGGTTATTTTTCAGGGTCTGGAAAATGCTGACTTGCAGCATGCGCGATTCCTCTACCATCATGGAGGCGCTGTAACCTTGCTCGCGACGCAGCTGCCCGTGCGTAGCAGCCGCTGGTGACACAAGCGCGCGCGAGCCCAATGGGAGTGGGTGACGAAGTCGAAACACCAGGTCACGGAATAATTGCGGTAAATGTGCGCAGCGTTTTTTTTCATCCAATTGGACGGCGATGATGCGTGGTTCCGCCTCGACACGTAAAAGCCAATCCTCGATGGTGGATTGCGTTTCTTTTTCGAGGATATTCGCTACAACTTCTACGGTTCGCACAGAATTCACCCCTTGCTTCAATCGTTCCCGGATGGTGCCAACCAACGTCTTTACGTCTAGCGGCTTTACCAGGATTTCATCGGCCTGCATCAGGATCGCCGCCGCAGCTTCCTTCATCTCGGGATAGCCGCTAAAAATAATCGTTACCGCTTTGGGATTAGAGTGGCGCATAGCGCTTACGACCGTTAATCCATCGCCGGCATTTGGCATGTGCAGGTCGCTCAGCAGCACATCGAAGTGCTGCGATCCGATGGACTTGAGGGCATCGTTTACATTTGCAGCTACAACCACGTCAAAGCCATTGCGTTCTAGAACCAGTTGGAGGGAAACGCGTATGGAATGGTTATCATCTACGAGCAAAATCTTCGGCTTGGCCGACATCTCATCGTTTGCGATAGGGAGGTTTGCTTTATTCGTGAACATCACATGCCTTTGAGACCTACACGGCCTCTTTCTGGATGCGGTCCTGATAAATGGGAAGCGAGAAGGGTATGCAGCCGCACCCGGTTGCAGTCAACAAGTAAAGGATAGAGTTTCCCATTTTATGGGATGCCATTACTAATTTTTAAGATGTCGCTCAAACAAGCGAAAGCAACAATCTGTTCTGCTTCGCTCATCCATTAATATAGATTGGACAGTCCGGAAGGGAATTTAAATGAAAAATCTCCGTTCGTTGCTCTTGACGATTGCACTCTGTTCTCTGACGGTCGCGGCATGTTGCGCAGACACCAACGCTGCAAATTCTGAAAAGGTTCAGACGGGTCAGGCAGCCTTCACCAACTGGCAGAAGGAGAAGCCGGGCGTCTCGCGCAAGATCACGTTGGCGGATCTCCCTAAACCGTACGCCTCTACGCCGGTAGCCAACGGGCCGCATATCGTGCCTCGCCCAGCCAACGCATGGCCGCAAGCGCTCCCCGGATTCAAGGTTGAACTCTACGCCAACGGACTCGACAATCCGAGGCTGATTCGAACTGCCCCGAATGGAGATATGTTCGTTGCCGAGAGCAAGGGTGGAGACATCCGAGTTTATCGCGGGATTACAGATGACGGAAAGCCTGAGAAGTCCGAGGTGTTTGCAAGCGGTCTGAATTTACCCTTCGGGATTGCCTTTTATCCACTGGGGCCGAATCCGCAATGGGTGTACGTTGGCAACACCGACTCCGTGGTGCGGTTCCCTTATCGCAACGGCGACATGAAGGCGACTGGCCCCGCGCAGACCATTGTTCCGAATATTCCGGGTGGTGGAAACTCACGCGGAGTGGGTCACTGGACGCGCGATATCGCCTTTTCTTCCGACGGCACAAAGATGTTTGTGTCGGTCGGCTCGCATTCCAATGTGGATGACCCCGACACCCATCCTTCGGAGTTGCACCGGGCAGACATTCTGGAGTACGCCCCGGACGGAAAAGACTTCCGCATCTATGCGTACGGAATCCGCAACGCTGTAGGCATTGCTGTCAATCCAACGACCGGGCAACTGTGGGCATCTGTCAATGAGCGGGACATGCTGGGGAATAATCTTGTGCCGGATTACATCACGCATATTCAGCAAGGTGGGTTTTACGGATGGCCATGGTTTTATATGGGTGGCAACTGGGACCCGAGGCTACAGGGCAAGCACCCTGAGCTGAAAAATAAAGTCATTACTCCGGATGTTCTGATCCAGCCACACTCTGCCTCCCTGGAGATGACATTCTACGAAGGTAAGCAATTCCCCGCAAAATATCATGGAGATATTTTTGCAGCCGAGCATGGCTCGTGGAACAAAAATCAGCGTGCAGGATATGAAGTCGTCAGGGTCCCGTTAACGGATGGGTATGCCTCGGGAGTGTACGAAGATTTTCTTACAGGCTTCGTCCTTCCCGACGGCACCGTGTGGGGCCGACCA
>JAJYGR010000168.1 GCA_021790655.1 Acidobacteriota bacterium
GCTGCAATAAAAACACCACAACCCATCAGTCCGCTGCATCCACACCACAAACGGTCACATACACGCAGATTGATCCCGCCACTTCCGGCGCCATCTCTGGCACCATCCGCTTCACCGGCAAAGCGCCAGCGCCCATCGCCATCGACATGGCGCAGGACCCGGCGTGCGGACTGGCAAGCAAAATGCCCAACAATACGGAACAATATGTCGTGCATGACGGCAAGATGGCGAATGTTTTTGTGTACGTCAAAGACGGTCTGGGCAATCGCGTCTATATGCCGTCAAGCACGCCGGTCGTTCTCGATCAAAAAGGCTGCCGCTATGTTCCGCATGTCGTCGGCGTAATGGTGGGGCAGCCCGTTGAGTTTCGCAACAGCGACCCGACCATGCATAACGTCCACATCGTTCCGCCGGGCGATCGGGACGCTGCCGGGTTCGATATTTCGCAGCCCCCCATGGGCGGAACGCAGCAGCATGTGTTTCACACAGCAGGTTTGATGGTTCCCGTCCGCTGCAACAATCACCCATGGATGGAAGCCCTTCTCAACATCGCGACCAACCCGTTTTTCGCAGTCTCCGGCTCCGACGGCAAGTTCACCATCACCGGCCTGCCACCGGGAAACTACACGCTCGTCGCGGTGCAGGAAAAGCTTGGGACGCAGACACAATCCATCACCGTGCAGAGCAAGAAAACAGCCGAAGCAAATTTTACCTTCAGCAAATGATGCATCGAAGATACGCATAGCCGCACACACTGCTGCTATAACTGAAATAATTAAGTTTTCATGCAAACCAAACACAACGTAGGCATTCTTGGCGCGACCGGGATGGTCGGTCAGCGATTTATCCAACTCCTGGAGGACCATCCCTGGTTTCAGGTGACGTGGTTGGCTGCGAGCGATCGCTCCAGCGGCAAGTCCTATGGCGAAGCCGTACGCTGGAAGCTGGACACACCGCTGCCCGCCTCGATTGCTGCGCTTCCGGTCTCGCCCGCCAGTCCAGAAAATGCTCCGAGCATCATTTTTGCCGCGCTCGATACCGACATTGCGCGCGATCTTGAGCCGAAATTTGCCGCCGCGGGCTGCGCGGTCATTTCCAACTCCAGCGCGTTTCGTATGCAGGCCGATGTGCCGCTGGTCATTCCAGAGGTCAACGCGGACCATCTGGCGCTGACATCCCATCAGAACTGGAACCCCTCTGCAACTTCAAACCGGCGCGGTTACATTGTCACCAACCCCAACTGCTCGGCCATCGGGCTGGTGCTGGCGCTCAAGCCGCTGGCGGAGCGTTTCGGACTACGCGCTGTTTTTGTCAGCACCATGCAGGCCGTCAGCGGAGCGGGTTATCCCGGCGTGCCGTCGCTCGACATTCTCGGCAACGTCGTTCCCTTTATTCGCAATGAAGAAGAGAAACTCGAAGCGGAGACACAACGATTGCTGGGCAAACTGGAAGGCAATCGGGTCATTCCGCTGGACGCCCGCGTGAGCGCGCACTGCAATCGTGTCGCTGTAGAAGACGGCCACACGGAAAGCGTCAGCATTCAACTCGCAACCAAGCCCAGTCGCGAAGAGGTCCTCGCCGCATGGCGGGAGTTTCAACCGCTACGAGAAAAAAATCTTCCCTCCGCGCCGTTGCAGCCGGTGGAGTATGCCACAGCCGAAGACCGTCCCCAGCCACGGCTGGACCGCATGCGCGGACGCGGCATGACCGCCACCGTCGGACGTTTGCGGCCCTGCTCCCTGCTCGACTGGAAGTTTACCGTCCTGTCGCACAACACCATTCGGGGCGCCGCCGGCGCTGCCCTGCTGAATGCAGAGCTTTTGGCCTCGCAAGGCAAGCTGTTGCCATCGGTGTCGTCATCATGAAGATTGTGGTCATGAAGTTTGGCGGCACTTCGGTAGAAAGCCCCTCCTCGATTGCGCGCACTGCGGATATCGTGGAAGGTCGCCGCGCAGGGGGGTTGTCGCCAGTAGTCGTCGTCAGCGCCATGGCGAAGGTGACGGACCAGTTGCTGGCTGCCGCTGCTGCCGCCGAGCGTGGGGACCGCACTGGCGCGCTCGCCATCAGCTCCCGCCTGCGCAATCGCCATTTGGATGCCGTGTCGGCTCTTCTGAAGGGACAAGCGGTAGGAACGATCCAAGTTTGGATGGAAGAACAATTCCAGGCGCTCGATGACCTGCTGCGCGGCCTGGCCGCCGTGCAGGAACTGACCCCACGCACGATGGACCTTGTCGCCTCCTATGGCGAACGCCTCTCCAGCCGCATGGTGGGCGAATTCTATGCACAATGCGGTTTGAACGGAACTCACATCGACGCGCGCGCCTGCATTGTGACAGACGCGGAGCATGGCAAAGCGACACCGCTCGAAGACAAGATTGAGCGGCAGCTTCGTCTCACCGTCCTGCCACTGGTCGAGCAGGGCCAGGTTCCAGTTCTGGGCGGATTTATCGGCGCCACCGAGACCGGCATCACCACCACACTGGGACGCGGCGGCTCCGACTACACCGGCGCGCTGGTTGGCCGCGGACTCAATGCCCACGCCATCGAAATCTGGACCGACGTCAACGGCATCATGACCACCGATCCGCGCGTTTGTCCGGAGGCGTTGCGGGTCAAGAC
>JAJYGR010000173.1 GCA_021790655.1 Acidobacteriota bacterium
CTCCAGAATCAATTCACGCTCCGGCACTTCCTGCTGCTTGCCAAAGTCAATCAGCTTGCCGTCCAATCCATAGCGCACAGCGCGCCACTTATTTTCCATCAGCAGCGCGCGAGAATACTGACGGTAATCCTGGTTGTTGGCCTGCAACTTCCAGAGCTTGGCCGCCGTTGCCTGGATGAGCGCCGCTAGCGCAATGGTCTCGTGCGCGCGCATGGGTATATCGCAGATGCGCACTTCAATCGTGGAGAAGAACGGGTGCGGGCGGACGTCCCACCAAATTTTTTTCGCGTTGTCGATGGTGTTGGTGCGAATCAGAAGATTGACAAAGTTTTCAAACTCACTCCAACTGCTAAAGCTGTCGGGAATGTTGGTGCGGGGAAACTTATCGAACACTTTGGAGCGGTAACTTTTAAGGCCCGTATTCATGCCCATCCAGAATGGCGAGTTCGTTGAAAGCGCCAGAATGTGCGGTAGAAAATAGCGCAAGGAATTCATCACGCGAATTCCAGTCTCGCGGTCCTCAATGCCAACATGCACGTGCAGGCCGAAAATAAGGTTGGCCCGGGCCACCAGTTGCAAATCTTCGACCACCTGTTTATAGCGTTCGTCGGGATAAATCTCCTGCGCGCGCCAGTCCGCAAAGGGATGCGTTGCGCCGGCCACAAGCACCAGGCCATTTTCGCGGGCCAGACCAATCATCTGGCGGCGTAGATCGAACAAATCTTCCTTTGCATCCTGAATGGAATTGCAGACGCGCGTACCCACCTCGACGACGGACTGATGCATCTCCGACTTGACGCGCTCCTCCATACGCAGCCTGCCCTGCGGCAGTATCTCCGTATGGATATGCGAACGAAGATCGCGCGTTTCCGGGTCTACGGTCTGGTATTCCTCTTCAATGCCAATCGTAAAGGAAGGACGCATGGCGTTACCCCATTCTGATTTCCACTGTAACTACGATGGCTTGTTCTTCATTCAGCTTTTGAAGTGGTTTTCGATGCTTTCTTGGTTGATTTTTTCTCTGCTGTTTTCTTCAGCTTCTTACTCGGCCTGGAAAGCGGGGACGTGGAAGACGGGACCGCGCCTGTTTTGCGCGCGCTACCCAGCCATGCGCCCCAGTTCAATTCCGGCGAGTCCTGCCGAGAAGTATGGGAAGCTTTATGGATCGCCAACTCCGCGACAGTATTGACGATCCATTCAAAATTTTCTTCCCCTACGGAATCCCTGTCCGCATCGGGCGCAGGATTCATAAAGTCGATGGCGTAAGGCACGCCGTCTTCGACCGCAAACTCCACCGTATTCAGGTCGTAGCCCAGCGCGCGGCATAGCTTCAATGCATCCTGCTCCACGCGTTCCAGCAGTTTTTTTTCATACGCGGGAGGTTCGTGCAGATACCGCTCATGATGCGGCCTGCGCGGATCGTAGGGCATGATATGCACTTTATTCTGACCGACAACGTAGCAACGGAAATACTCATTGAAGTTCACCGCTCGTTGCAGCGTCATGCATAGGTCGCGCGACTGATGATAGGCGCGAAAAAAGTCCTCGCGATTGTGGACGTGGTAAACATCACGCCAGCCGCCGCCATCAAAGGGTTTCAAGAACGCGGGAAAGCCGACGTATTCAAAAATTCCATCCCAGTCCAGCGGATACTCCAGATTGCGCATGGAGCGCTGCGTGGTCCCCTGTGGATGCTCGCGGTGCGGCAGCAAGACTGTTGGCGGCACGGCCACGCCTAGCTTTTGCGCCAGAGAGTAGTTGAAGAATTTATCGTCCGCCGACCACCAGAAGGGATTGTTGATGACGGTCGTGCCGGTCAGCACTGCGTTTTTGAGATAGCCGCGATAGAAAGGAATGTCGTGCGAGATACGATCCACGATGACAGCATAAGGGCAAGGGTGCGCCATTCGCACGCCACCCGTCTGCACAAACTCGGCCTGAATCTGCTGGCCGGATGCCGAAGAAATAGTATTGATGCGCTCCACCAACGCGCCCGGAAACGTATTTTCCATGCCGAAAAGTACGCCGATCTTTTTCATGGTGCCACTTCTCCGCTATGACTATCGCTAATGGTAAGTCTAATCCGGCGGTGAGACAAACAGGCAAGACAAGTTTCAGCAACAATGACAAAGTGCCCTTATCCGCTAGCTACAAATAGACCTGCGCCATGCGGCGCCAGGATGGCCAGTCGTGGCCTGTGTCTGGACCCCAGACGTTCAGGCGGTGCGGGATTCCCTTCTCTCGCAGGATTGCAGCGAGGCGTTCATTATCGTTCCAGCACTGGTCGTGGACAGAAGTCGCGAGCACCAGCGTGCTGCGCCGATAGCGGTCCAGATACCAGGGATCGTTCATGTTCGCCATGTAGTGCAGCGGGTCCTGAAAGTAGCAGTCGTTGTCGTGGTAACCGCGCAGAAAATTGCCGACATCGAAGGCCCCGCTCATCGAAAGACAGCCGGTGAAAATGTCCGGATGGCGCAGCGCGATGTTTACAGCATGGAAACCGCCAAAACTGCATCCAAGCGCCACCAGGTGCTGGTCCTGGTTCCGTTCCCGGACGAGGCCGCGCACGTCTTCCAGAATGTACCGCTCGTACTGCATGTGACGCGCAATTTTTACTTTTGGATGGACGCCACGGTTGTACCAGCTTTCTCCATCCACGGAGTCGACGCAGAAAAGTTGCAACTTCCCGGAGCCGATTTTAGGGGCGAGCGTTCCGACCATGTGGTTGTCTTCAAACTCATAAAATCTGCCGCAGGAGGTGGGGAAAACGATGACCGGCAGCCCGGCATGTCCGTAGACAAGCATCTCCATCTCGCGACCCAGTTGCGAGGAAAACCATTTGCGGTACTCCCGATGCATGCACGCTCCCTGGCTGTCTGTTACTCTCTGAAAAAAGGATTTTTCAAACTGTAACAGTAACAGCAAAGATTAAGATGCTCAAATGGAACGCGCCTCCTGACACTTCACCGTAAGATTTTCTCCCCAGCCGACGGACCCTCGTGACCGAAGAATTTTCAGCCAATCATGCGTTAGCTCCGAAAGATGCAGAGATCGTCGATGTCACACCTCATCGACGGCTCAAACTGCATCGGCAGTTTCATTCCTCCTTGCTGCCCGACGACCGCGACCTGATTGTCTACCTGCCGAAAGAATATGACAGTGCGGACCGCCGCTATCCGGTCCTGTACCTTCACGATGGCCAGAACCTATTTGACGGCAATACATCTTATATCGCTGGCCGCACGTGGAGCGTCCACGAAACTGCCGACCGGCTGATTGCTTCCGGTCAAGTGGAACCGCTTATCATCGTGGGAATTTACAACACCGGAGAGCATCGCATCCGGGAATATACCCCCACCAACGATCCAAAATATGGCGGCGGAGAAGCCGATCTCTATGGACGCCTTTTGATCGATGAGATCAAGCCCTTCATCGACAAGACGTATCGCGCGCTGACAGGCCCGCAGCATACCGGCCTCGGCGGATCTTCACTCGGCGGACTGGTGACGCTTTACCTGGGCTTGCTGCATCCAGACGTCTTCGGAAAGCTCGCTGTGCTGTCGCCCAGCGTCTGGTGGAACCAGAAAAGCATTCTTGCGTTTGTCACGGAGACGATACCCACGCCGCGTCCTCGCATCTGGCTCGATATGGGAACCAAGGAAGGAAAACGCACCCTTAAGGATAGCGATGTATTGCACCAATTATTAGTAGACCTGGGCTGGGTGGATGGAGTGGACGTGATGTATCTACACGTACATGGAGGTACGCACGACGAGGCCGCATGGGCGACACGTGTAGGACCATTTCTGAAGTTTTTATTTCCAGCGAAGGGCGGGGTAAAGTACAGCAGTGTATAGATATTGTAATCCAAAAAATTGTTCGTCATTCTGAACGGATTGTCGCTTCGCCGCGGCGAACGACCAGAGTGAAGAATCCAGAATATTTTCGCATCATAATCGCCGTTATCACCGTCTGTATCCTTCGCTTCGCTCAGGATGACAAGCAGGATTGTATGTGCGGTCGAAAACTGATCAGCCGGCTTTTTCCAGCAACGACACCGATAGATCGCGCTTCGCGACCATGTCCGCGGTTATCTCGATGTCCTTTACCTTTTTATTGCTAGGCAGGTGATACATAAGGTCCAGCATCAACTCTTCAAGAATCATACGCAGGCCTCGCGCACCCACCTTGCGGTGCAGGGCTTCGCGGGCAATCGCCCCGACAGCCTCCGAATTGAAGGTCAGATGCACATTTTCATACTCGAACATGCGCTGATACTGCTTCATGATGGCGTTGCGCGGCTTCACGAGAATCTCCACCAACGCGGCCTCATCCAGCTCATCCAGAATGCCAATGACTGGCAGGCGTCCGACGAATTCCGGAATCAAGCCAAATTTGATCAGGTCCTGTGGTTCTGTCTGTCGCAATAATTCCGTGTCCCGCAAGGAAGGGACGCCTGAACCCGGCTGGGCATCGCGGTCGCTGATCGCCTTGAATCCCAGCGCCTTTTTCCCTGCGCGACGGGCAATCACTCGTTCGATTCCGACAAATGCTCCACCGCAAATGAACAAAATATTCGTGGTGTCTACAGGGGTAAATTCCTGGTGCGGATGTTTGCGACCACCCTGCGGCGGTACGTTGGCGACGGTACCTTCCAGAATCTTCAGCAGTGCCTGCTGCACGCCTTCGCCGGAAACATCGCGCGTGATCGAGGGGTTCTCGTCCTTGCGCCCGATCTTGTCGATTTCATCGATATAGATGATGCCGGTCTGCGCGCGGGCGACATCGCCATCGGCAGCCTGTAGCAGCTTGAGAATGATGTTCTCGACGTCCTCGCCGACGTAACCAGCCTCGGTCAGGGTGGTAGCATCGACGATGGCAAATGGCACATCCAACATGCGGGCCAGGGTTTGCGCCATCAGGGTCTTGCCGCTACCTGTTGGTCCGATCAGCAGAATGTTCGACTTGGTAAGCTCGACATCGCTGGTGCGGACACGATTCATCTGGATACGCTTGTAGTGGTTGTAAACCGCGACGGCCAGCTTCTTTTTGGTAACTTCCTGGCCGATGACATATTCATCAAGGAAATTCTTGACCTCCTGCGGTTTGGGCAGGTGAGCGGGTGCGGCCGTGGGACGCGCTTCGTTCTTATCGTCTTCCAGAATGGAATTGCAGACGGCCACGCATTCATCGCAGATGTACGCCCGAGGATAATCGCTTGGAGAAGAAATCAGCTTGGCGACTGCGTCCTGCGATTTATGGCAGAACGAACAACGGAGTACGTCGTCGGAACCGGCGCGTGTCTTCATATTGCGTCTCCTTCTGCCACCCGCTCCAACCTGCGCACGGGGTCGATCCAGTCTACGTCCTGAGTCTATCCAAATCTAGGTCCTGGGTCTATCGATGATTTCGTCTATGATGCCATATTCTTTCGATTGTGGCGCGTTCATGATGAAATCCCTCTCTACATCGCGCTCAATTCGCTCAATCGGCTGACCCGTGTGCTTCGACATTAGGCGATTGGTAATTTCACGAATGCGCAGAATTTCGCGCGCGTGAATGTCGATATCTGTCGCCTGGCCTGACAAACCACCCATGGACGGCTGATGGATCAGGATGCGGGAGTTGGGCAGCGCAAAACGCTTTCCTTTGGTGCCGGACATCAGCAGAAATGCCCCCATGCTGGCTGCCTGGCCGATGCAATACGTCACCACCCCGTTCTTGATGAATTGCATGGTGTCATAGATGGCCAGACCAGCAGAAATAGAGCCGCCCGGTGAGTTAATGTATAGCTGAATGTCCTTGTCCGGATCTTCGCTCGACAGAAAAAGCATCTGCGCGATGATCAGATTTGCAATCTGATCGTCGATAGGGGTACCCAGAAAGATAATATTGTCCCGCAGCAGACGGGAATAAATATCGTAGGCGCGCTCGCCTCGACTCGTCTGCTCCACCACCATTGGAACTAAACCCATACTGTTATGTCCCTTTGCCTGCCTGTAATGTTCGTTGCAATCGCGGTCGTTTCGATCCTACGGCTGGAATGCGTGCCGCATGCACCGATACAAACCTGTTCCGAAGGCGTTATGCCGCGAAACGGTCAAAGAGCCGATCCACTGTTTTCTCTCTACGCAGTTGTTCTCGAATTCTAGCTAGCCCGCCATCGTCCGTCAAACGCTTCCGTAGGCTTTCGAGTGGTTCGCGGGCCTGATAGGCCAACAACTGGAGTTGCGCTTCAAATTCTTCGTCCGTCACTTCCACGTTTTCAGTCTCTGCAATGCGATCCAGAATCAGCGACACCTTCACTTCATTCAGCGCAGAATCGCGCTGCGCAGCACGCAATCTTGTGAAGTCCAACCGGCGCATTTGCTCCGTTGACATTCCCTGGGCGGCAAGGGCGCGCAGTCCGCGATCCAGTCGCGCGTCGATCTGTTGTTGAAGCAAGGATTCCGGTACCGGAAACTGGAACCGCTCCGCGAAGGCTGAGACCATCCGGTCCTTCGCTTCGGACTCCAGGCGACGACGTTTGTCGTTCGCCATGTGCTCGCGCAGCTTTTCTTTCAGAACATCGAAGGTTTCGTACTCGCCCAGTTGCTTGGCAAAGGCGTCATCCATAGCGGGCAGGATCTTTTTGCGGATGCCTTTTACTTCCACGTCATACGCCACAGTTTTGCCCGACAGGCGGTTCTCGCTAAAGCCTTCCGGATAGGTGGCTTCAAACTGCATTTGCTGTCCGACCCTGGCCCCGCGCAGCGCACTGGTGAATGCCTCAACTGTGTTGGCTCCGCCCACTTCCACAGTCGCATCATCGCCATCGATGGGCTTGGCTTCGCCCTCTTCCCCAGCCTGGATCAGGCCGCTGAAGCGAATCTGCGCAAAATCTCCATCGACCAGCGGACGATCTTCTTCCACCGGCTCCATGATCGCGTGCGACTCTCGGATGTGATTCAGTTCAACTTCAAACTCCGCATCGGTAAGGGTGACATCGGGCCGCTGAAACTTGGCGTCGTTGTATCCGTTGATGTCGATCGTTGGCAGCACTTCAAACGTCGCCTGAAAGCGCATCGGCTCACCATCGGCCAGATGAAGGCTCGTGACCTGCGGCTGCGAGACCGGCTGCACGCCCTGCTTTTCAATCGCGGCGCGAAACTGAGACGGCAGAATTTCTTCCAGCACATCCTGGCGAATACCCTCGGCAAACTTTCTGCGGATGACTGACTCCGGCACCTTTCCAGCGCGAAAGCCCGGAATCTGCGCAGAGCGGCGATACCGCTTGACGACAGCAGCAAACGCGCGACCCACCTCATCCGCAGGCACTTCTACCTCGACCTGGCGGGTACACTCCGGGTTGAGCGTAGGGCCATGTTCATGGTTGTGGCCTGCTTGGTCGTGGGTATGGGCTGTTGCCGACTCTTGTGCATCGTGCGCCAGTGGCTGCACGGCAGGCTCTTGTGGCTGTTGATTTTCCTCTGTAGTTTGCGGATTAATAACAGATTCAGTTTCAGTGGAACTCAAGGGTGTGCCTTCCGAAGGTGAGCTTGTCGCCTGCTGCCCTGCCTCTGCTGCGACAAGAAATGCCGGTGCATGGGAGTGGGAGTGCGAACTTCTTATCTATTATGGTAGGGGGTTATGCAGTGCTGGTCAAACGCCGACCAACACTGCATTCGGCACAGCATGTCGCTATCGACAATCGCCTACTGCAACTGCGGGTGTGGAGCCTGCCCCACCAGATCATCGGCTGGCTGGAACAACTGTAACTGCGTTTTCCATGTCACGGACTGTCCCGGATCAAGCGTCACCATGCCGGTATCGATGCCATGCCATTCCTTACCAAATGGGTCGGCGTAGTTGAACTGCGGCTCCAGAGCGATGAAAGATTTGTCCGTAGGCGAATATATCTGGATCGCCCTGATTTGAGGCGCCATTCCCGTGATGCGCATACCGTAGTTGGTGCCCAGGTCGCGTATCTCCGACACCGCGAATCCGTTGGCGTTGCGCTGTAGCTTCACGTAGGCGTCGTCCATCAATTGGTCGGGCAACGGTGCGCCCTCATTCGAGTTGAAGTCGTAGGGGGTCCCAAGGACAGAGATCAGCTTGCCTGTAGGAAATGCATCATCGTAGTTGTTGACTTCGCAACGCAGCAGTGCTGGCACGCGCAGCCGGGCATTGGCGCGCACTCCACTCGGCAACTGAAAGTAAGGGTGCCAGCCGATGCCCACCGGCTCCGATTGCTGGCCCGTGTTCGTGCCAGTGATCTCCGCTGTGACCGTATCGCGGGTCAAAGTGACCGTAATTTTGACGGTATTGTCGGAGAACCAGTGCCCATTGGCGGGAAGAACATATTCCGCTGTGGCTGTGGAGGAACTGCCATCCGGACTGGAAGCTACAATGACAGTTTTTGCCCTGGCCGCCAGCATTTGTCCATGCATGGCGTGCAATGGAGCGCCAGCGGCTTTGCCGTGCCAGTTGGCCAGCAATTTGATGCTGCGTCCGCGCCATTGCGCAGTGATGAAGTGTTCGCCGGTCTGTTTGTCCGTCGTCACCGGGCCAAGAATTCGGTTGGCGAAGGGATAAAGAAATGCCCCACCAAAACTGAAACTCTTATTGCCGCCCATGTCCTCTGGCCCATCATTGAGGATTTTGGCTGCCTCTTCAATTGAAGGAGAGGCCAGCAGCGGAAATTCACCTCTACCGGGAAGGTAGGCCGTAACCTGAAACATGTTCATGCCACGTCCTGGCAACAACGTCACACTCAGGAACTCCGGCTTCGAGCCATCTCCACTTTGCGCCCGGCGCAACTCAATGGCCTTCTCTCCACCGACAATAGGCAGATTGGCCGAGGCCGCCGCCGTTGGCGACGGTGGCTTGGGAGCAGGACGAGATTTACAACCTACATTCCACACCAGCACTGACAAAGAGAGTACACCCATCGACGCAATACGCTTGAAAATCTTCATAGACCATTCGCTCCTGGCAACCCTACAGATCGAAATGACATAAAAGCAACTTATAGATACAGTACGGTGCTGCCTGCTGATTTTACTCCGCGCCCACTAAAAAGAAATACAGAATTGGGGCTGCCGCCGCATGCGCGTTTTTGGAATCGTACAATTTTGTGGTGACGTCTTCTCCTTCACTGGCCGATACAATCCACGCAGAAGTTTCTGCTCGCTCCGCCTCCGCGGATGCTGCGTTTCGCATTCTCGATGCGCGCATCGTGACCTGCGAACTGTGCCCGCGTCTTTGCGCCTACTGCGCCGAGATCGCGCGTGCTCGCCGCCGCGCGTATGCAGACTGGGAATACTGGGGCAAGCCGGTCCCATCCTTCGGCGATCCAAACGCGCGCGTGCTGGTACTGGGCCTCGCGCCAGGGGCGCATGGCTCGAACCGAACGGGACGACCCTTTACCGGCGACGGCTCGGGAAATTTTCTCTATCCCGTGCTTTATGCCGCCGGGTTTGCTTCGCAGCCGCTGGCTAGTTCACGCGAAGATGGGATGCAATTACACGATCTGCGCATCACGTCTGTCATTCGATGCGCGCCGCCGGGCAACAAGCCGTTGCCGAGCGAAATCAATAACTGCGCGCCGTTTGTCGATGAAGAGATTGCATTGCTCCAGAATTTGCGCGTCGTCGTATGCCTGGGAAAAATTGCCTTCGACGGCTACGTTGCACACGCATTGCGAACCGGTAAAATCTCCAGCCGCAAAGGGTTGGTCTTCCGCCACGGGGCCGAATATGCCATCCCAAATGGGCCGCGCATTCTGGCGACCTATCATCCATCGCTGCAAAACACCAACACCGGCCTGCTTACCAGGGCGATGTTTCAGTCAATCTTTGAACGCGCACGTGTCCTCGCTGGCCTTTCTTCGTCATCCCCGGCAAACTAGCGCGAGCCGTGAATGTCTCCATAAAAGCTGACCGTAAATATTGGGGTCAACTGACGCGGATAATTGTCCCGTGCCGCGGAGAAAGTAGTCCCGGCGGCCCAGGTAATGGGGTATTTTCCATGATTGGGCCATGTGACTTCCAACTCCGGACTGAAATCGAAGTAACCGAATGCTGGTGCTGTGGCTTTGCCAAAGAGTGAACTTCTGTTGTATTGCCGCTCTCCGTTGTACTCGACAAGATACCCGAATCCCTCCTTCGGCAACAGAACATGCTCGATTGCGCCCGCGGTCTCCAGTACATTTCCATCGACCATCTTCAGGTGCACCCCTGCGGGGACAAAGTCGATACCGTTGTTGAACTGATATGGACCAACGACATTGGAAGGGTTTTGTATCAATTCGGTCTGCTGTAAATACAACTCAAACGGTTTGAATTGCTTGCGTATCAAGAAGTTGATCTGCTCATTCCATGTTCCGTTGCTGGTCTGGGACGCTCCGGAAAGATTGGGGTTGGAACTCTTGTATTTTCCTGTTGGAACATTTACGTCAAAAGAAAGATCCATCGAAGGCAGCGTCCAGAAGTGATAACGGTCTTTCTCTTTCGCAAATTGCCATTTCAACTGAAACAGCGTATCGCCATAGCCGATTGAGGAATTGGTCTTGACGGAGGAACCGGGTGGATTGCTGACGCGGTTGTAATCGAACGGAGCGTAAACATCGAGTTCCAAACCGCGACCCAGTCCATAGGCGAATTTGACAGGAACATAGATATTGTTCTGCCCCTTCGCCCGAAAGTTGAAGAGATAGGGTTCAATGTAGTAGGAGCCACCGGGGTCCACATCCGCAGTCCCGGTATAAAAAGGGCCGCTGGTATTATCCACCCAGCGCGCGTCATTTCCCGTAGGTGGCGGAGCAGGTGGCCCAGCAGCCTGCGTTGCCTGGGCGTAGGCGAGCGGGGTGTATATCGACAAAATCATAAAAATAAAATACCCATAGAAATACCTGGGGAAGCTGTGCAGGGGTTTCATTCAACTCTCCAGATCGGCGCGAACGCCTTCGTAAAAATTCTTTGTATGCGCACATTCCAAGCGCTGCGATATGCACGGAAGCATGCTCCTTGTACCGTGATCGATGGCGCGGATTGCGATGGGGAATCTGGCGATGCTACTTTTGTGGAGGGGCGCGGTCCGATAAGACACTTGCTGGGCGCAAGGCCATTGCAGGCAGAAGACAAATCGGGTCAACGGTTCCGTAGCAGACCGTGCAGTGTTCCACCTGGGGCGACGACGCCGTGGATGCCGGATGGATCAGGAAACAGTCTTGCAGATGGTCATTCTGGACAGCACTGATTCTGCGATCGGTACGTTCTCTCTCCGCCATGGTTGTCATGGCGTAGAGGTCGTCTGTCATCGAAATGACAGGTAAGAGCAGGAAGGACAAAAGAATGACGGTGATATACCGCCGTCGAACATTGGACTGAGCTAGAGGAATTTCAGTCGAGAAAAGTTGTGACCGCAACACCGCAATTAAGGACAGAGCGGTCAACAACCAAACAAGATTGAGCAGAAGTTCCACTGCGTTAAAGATACTACCACCCGGTATCCGAGCACAATAAAACACTCGCTCGAAATGCGGCGGCGCAATAAGGTTGAACTGTTGGTGATTTTTTCAGCTAAGGTAGAAAAGACGTATATAGGTGGGTCCCATCCATGCCGCAGCACATACAGGAACACGAGCAGAGAAAGCTGCTGCACCGCGTGAAAAAGATTCGCGGCCAGTTGGATGCCGCCGAACGCATCCTTGCCAGCGGAGAAGATTGCACGGATGTCTTAATGCTCCTCGCCGCCATCCGCGGGGGCGTCAACAGCCTGATGGCGGAGGTCCTCGAAGACCACTTACGTTTGCACGTGGCTGGGGTATCCGGAGAGCGCATCACACCGGAGCTGGCGGAAGAGTTGATCGAACTCGTGCGCTCCTATTTGAAGTGACATCGGAATTTCTAGATGGCCACGCATCTATATCTACAGACATTGCCCAAGAGTAGTGGCAAATGGATCAAGCGTGCTGATACTCTAAAAGAAGTCCTCTGCAGCCAATGTAACGAGTGAAAGTGAAACAGATCGAATGAGAATTGCAAGTGTCGCAAGCGCAATGCCCCAGTGGTATTACAGTCAGCAGAAAATATTTGAAACTCTCTGTGAACACTGGAAAGACAAGCTCGAAAAGCCGGATGTGCTGGAACGGATGCATCAACGGGTCGGCGTGGAAGGTCGTCATCTGGCCTATCCGATCGAGGAGTACGCGTCCATCGATACCTGGGGCGATGCCAACAATCGTTGGATCAAGGCCGCAGTCGAGCTGGGGGAACGCGCTGTCACCGACGCTTTAGAGCGCGCTGGTAAGAAAAAAGAAGAGATCGGCGCCATGATTACCGTTTCTGTCACTGGCATTGCCGCACCTTCGCTGGACGCGAAACTCAGCAACGTGATGGGGCTTCCGCTGGGCATGCGCCGCACGCCTATCTTTGGCCTGGGATGCGTCGCCGGGGCTGCGGGCATTGGTCAGGCCGCGGATTACGTTCAGGCCTATCCAGACCGCATTGCCGTTCTGCTCTCCGTCGAGCTTTGCTCTCTCACCTGGCAGCGCATGGATCTCTCTGTCGCCAATATGATCGCCTCCGGCCTGTTC